>CAZGSG010000100.1:0-19528 GCA_964528095.1 uncultured Terrimonas sp. | reverse complement strand
AAAGAGTTAACACAGTGTTTTCACTGACGTGAAAACAGCACCCTGATCAACGACTTCTTTTTCACGCAGTGAAAAATCTCCTTAGCTCATCCGTTCATACAAATAAAGAATAAACAAATAGCTCAGCTCTCCCTTAGCTCATTATCTCTGTTAGCTCCTTTGAAACTACGCCAGAGAATGAAGAATTGTTCTTCGTGTTCCTGCATCACTAACACGGTAACGGGTTTCACACAGAGCTAACAGAGAAAATGAGCTAAGGAATAGTCTGGCTATTTATACATTTATTATCGGTTGAAATAAAGAGTTAACAGAGCGTTTTCACTGACGTGAAAACAGCACCCTGACCAACGATTGCTTTTTCACGCAGTGAAAAATCTCCTTAGCTCATTTCATCTCATAATAAAGCATAGGCAAATAGCTCAGGTCTGTCTTGGCTCATTTACTCCTTAGCTCTGTGTGAAATCCGTAACCAATATCTTGAGATAGCCTTCTGATCAATTCAGTTATTTATACTTCTTCAACTCTTTGGCCACTACATTACCCGGCAGCGGTTTAATGCTCACCGCACAGCCCCCACCGGGCGCCAGGTTAATCTTCAACAGCCCGGTATTGTCCACCCAAAAATTCTCAATAAGATAAGCTTCACCATTTGTTTTCCAGTCCGCATCCTTCGCATCCCTGTATAGGGTTAGCTGGTATTTTTGGCCTTTGTCAAGAAATGATAAAGGAATAGTGGTTACCCGGCTGTTCTCATCCGTGATGGCTCCGATGAACCAGTTCGCTTTTCCTTTTTCTTTGCGCGCGATCGTAATATAATCGCCTGGCTCTGCTTCGATGATCTTTGTATCATCCCAATCTACCGGCACATCCCGGATAAACTGGAACGCATCCGGTTTTGCTTCATAGTTCTCCGGCAGGTCAGCCGCCATTTGTAAAGGACTATACAGTGTCACATATAATGCAAGTTGTTTCGCCAATGTAGTATGAACCGATCTATCCGGCGCGAAAGATGCATATCCTTTTAATTTAAAGATACCGGGTGTATAATCCATTGGACCACCCATCAATCTTGTAAATGGAAGAATCGTCTCATGGTCCGGGTTATTCCCGTTGCTGAATGCATGATATTCATTTCCCCTGGCAGCCTCCGAGGCCATGAAATTGGGATAGGTGCGATGCAATCCTGTTGGACGAGGTGGTTCATGCGCATCTATGCTTACCCGGTACCTGATCCCCTGTTGTAATACTCTTTCATAATGATTCACCATCCATTGCCCATCATGATGTTCACCGCGTGGGATGATCCTGCCTACATAACCTGTCTTGACTGCAGGATAGCCGAATTTATTCATGAACCGGAATGCGGTATCCAACTGCCGTTCGTAGTTGGTAGCAGAACCGGAGGTTTCATTGTGCATGATCATGGTCACTCCTTTTGTCTTTGCATATTCCGTTATCTCTTTTACATCGAGATCGGGATAAGGTGTCACAAAATCAAACACATTCTCTTTCCAGTTACCGAACCAGTCTTCCCAACCGGTATTCCAGCCTTCGGCAAGCACACCCTGGATACCGTTCTTTGCTGCAAAGTCGATGTACCGTTTTATATTTTTTGTATTGGCTCCATGTCTGCCATTGGGTATGGGCTGCCCCCTGCTATCAAGGCTATCCGCGAAATCCGAGTAATTCCAGGTACTGCGACCTGTCTGTAATTCCCACCATACTCCAACGAATTTCATTGGCTTTATCCAAGCAGGGTTTTCTACTTTTGAAGGATCATTGAGATTCAGGATCATTTTCGATGCCAGGATATCGGCTGCTTTATTGCTCACGATGATCGTACGCCAGGGGGTATGAGCAGGTGCATGCAGGTAGGCTTTATTACCTATTGCATCGGGTACCAGTCTTGCTGACAACTCATAATTGCCTTTATCCACATGCAATTGCATAGCAGGATAATTGAGCAATGCTGCTTCGTGAATATTGATATAAAGACCATTTCCACTTTTCATCATCAATGGTGTTTGTACAGCATACCTGTCGGGTACAGTGCGCACAGCAATATCGGTAGCTGCATCCACCACGGGTTTATTATCGATACCGCTAATGCTTGTTTTGGAATAGGAGTATTCATTACTATCGAAATCACCAGGTATCCAGAATGCCTGGTGATCACCCGTAAGCCTGAATTGCGTGAGCTCATCCAGTACTATAAAATATTTTAATGCAGGTTGTTTCGGAAACTCATACCGGAATGCAACACCCTCACTGAAGACACGAAAAACAATGTCCAGCAGTCTCCCATTCTTATGCTGCAGGTGAATGCGTGCTTCTGAATAGCGGTTACGGATATTTTTAACTTCTCCCCATACAGGTTGCCAGGTCTGGTCCATAGAATCTCTTTCTACACCCAGCAAATGAAAATCTTTAAAAAAGCTGGTATCCGTATTGAGTGAGAATCCGAGTTGCGAAGAAAGAATGACCGGCTGCTGGTCATAACTAACGGCATACCGGGGAATTCCCTGTGCGTTGATGTCAACAGAAAGTTTTACTTTTTCTTTATACAGTGTTATTACCTCCTGTGCAGAAGCCGCGGTAAGGATCAATAAAAAGGCCAGGAGAGAAGATAGTTTTCTTTTCATCATTGCTGTTCATTTTTCGTTGAACCGGTTAGCGTGTTGACTCCCGGTTATAGGACTGAATTTTATTATTTCTGGCTGCAGGATTATATTCTTCAGAGTAAAGCAGCGTATGCCCGCCAAAAAGTGTTTTATAAAAAGAAGCAGACTGGTTGCTGAACGTATAAGTAAGCCTGTCTGTTCGGTAAGGTTTGTCTGTTCGCCATTCAGGGCAGACCAGTTTCTCTACTTCGTTATTATTTCTTTGTAAAGAGACTTCTACTGCTCCCGCAACAGGAGCAAACTTAACGGCCTGTAACCCGGCATCAACTGTTCTTTTTTTACCACCTACTACAATATCACCACGTTCTTTCAGGATAGACACTACTTCTATCGAATCTTCATACTTCACCGGTACTCCTGCTTTTTCGATCTCCACTACCGGGATATTATAGGGTGATGGCGTAGTCGAATGATTATATTTTTTGTAAAATGCTACTACTATGTCCTTACCTGCATAGGGAGATGACTGGTTTTTCCATACGCTTTTATAGTACTGCAAAAGAATAGAAAACCCATCATTGTGATTTATTTCAGGCGCCAGGTGATGCCCCTCCGGATAATCATTCCAGGTGATAATGTTCATGACGGGCACATCATTGTCGATGGCGAATTCAAATTGTTTTCGAAAATTATACGACAAGCCCGTGACGATGTATTTTCGTTCTGTTTGTGCTATTCCCGCTTTCACTGCATCCGCTGCAAAATGAAACATGTCCCAGCTTCCTTTTTTCAGAAGTTTGGATGTATAAAAATCAGGGAAGGTAGAACCGGTAAATACGCGTTTTCTTTTTTTGCATTCTGCTGCCACCATATTACCGATATAGTGATCGGTAAAAGGAAGCGTCCATAGCCATACAGCCGGGAAATAATCGAGATAGTGATTTAGTTTGTCTTTACTGATCTGCTCATTGATAGAAATAATGCAGGCGAATTTTTCCTGTACGGCATTTTCCAGTTTTGTAAACGCATTAGCAATATAATACTGTGCAGGCAGGCCTTTCAGATCAGCAGGGATGTCTGCCAGCGAATCACCATACCAGGTATAGATGATCAGGCGTCCATCCGGTGTACGAAACCAGTGCGGATCATTCCGGCCTACTTCATCCAGGATGCTATTCATTCTACGGGCAAAATCAGCGATCCTTGTTTCTTCGTTGGTTCCCGATGGATGAGAAATACAGAATGTGAATTTAAAATCGATATTTTTTGCTTTGACCACCCTGAAATAAGCCCGGATGATCTCATCCCAGCTATCATTTCCCAGGGTATAATAGAACTGGAATCCATCGATGCCACTTTGTATAGCTGCACGTAACTCAAACTCCACAGCCTCATCAAGTGATGCGGAAGAAAGATATTCATCAGCCATCACCTTCACCTGGGTCAATCCCCCGAGTGGCGCGGAGATATTACTATCTGGTGAATAGAAAGCCGGATCACAACTATCTTCCAGCTTATGCCCTTTATACCGGATGATATTGGTCATACAATGCGCAATGACCAGTTTTTTATCAGTAAGGGGAAGACTGAGTTGACTGCGATCCTTTAATACATCAATCACCCGGTCTGTTTTATGAAAACCTAATAAAACAGCCGCCACTATTGCCAATATGCCTGCCTTGTAAGAAATAAAATGCATGTAAGATTTCTTTATTAATGAAATAAGGAAAGCTTTTAAAAAGGAGATGCCAGTTTTAATCGCTGGCATCTCACTACTGCTTAACTGCCCTAATAGCCGGGGTTCTGCTGACCGGCTATCTGCGCATTTGCATTAAACTCGGTTAATGGTATCGGCCATGAATAATTCTTGGCTTCATTAAACGTTAATGGAGTTGACAGGTTTCTTGCGGTTCCATAGAATGCGGCTTCCTGTGGGCCAAGGCGCCAGCGGCATACATCAAACCACCAATGTCCTTCATGAAATAACTCGGCCCAGCGTTCATATCTTAATGGATTGGATCCTAAAACGGGGTCTGCAATAGCCGGAGTAGCCGCGGTAAGAGATGCATAATCTCTTACTGATATCGTATTAATGGGAAGATCATAGGCCCTGCGTCTCACCTTGTTGATATACTCCAGGCCGGTTGGAGCATCTCCTGAACCGATACTTGCTTCCGCATACAGGAGATAAACATCGGCAAGGCGTAAGAAATACCAGTTCCATTTATCATAGTTCACATTATTAAGATGATAATCGATAGCAGCATACTTTCTAAATCCCCATCCGTAAGTGTTAGGCTGTCCTGCCAGGTAATCTGGTTTGGATACAGGTACATTATTTTTTGGGCCGCCTTCCCAATCTGTATTAAGCACATCTACCCAGGGTTGCACCAGGTTTACATACAAACGCGGATCGGCAGTCTTATTCGTTCTCACTGCTTCTGCCTGCGCTCTGTATACCGGGTCCATTACCTGTGCGGGATTACTAAAGCTGGGTAATTGGGTATTATCAAATGCAGGATTAGTCACCAATGTGTAGTAGCCCAATGGATAACCGAAACGTTTGATATTCTTATCATGCACGCCAAGGTTTCCGCCATATCCTAAAGGCCGTGAACCTGTTTCAGTTCCTGCGAGGCTTAAAATATAGGGTGACCATATCACGCCATTCAATGTAGACGCGTTTGGAGTACCACCCCAGGGGCCGTAGTTACCTTTATTATCGGGATCAACATTCAGCTCGAATAAAGATTCTTCATTGAACTCATTGGCCACAACTCCGTTAAACGCGTTTTTATATTTAGAAAATGGCATTAATGATTTACCGCTATTGGTTATTACATCCAGTAAAGTTGTTTTTGCATTTGCCCAATCTTCGGTAAACACATATGCTTTACCCAGCAGCGCTTTGGCAGCCCATTGTGTAACACGTCCTACTTCAGTTGCGGGCCATACTTTACCCTGTAACAATGTTGCAGCATCTTTCAGATCTGCTTTGATAAAATCCCAGACTGCTTTTGTAGTAGCACGCCCCTGTTGGGTGGCCTGTACATTTTTAGGCACTTCCGTATAGAGTGGAACGCCCATTTTCGCTTCGTTCACGCCATTGGCTTTTATATAAGCTTCGCCAAATAACATCTCCAAATGGAAGTAATAAAAGGCGCGCATAAATTTTGCCTGTCCGCGCACCGCATCAATATCTGCTTTCTGAGCGGCTGTTGCTTTATTCTTTTCAAAAAAATCAGCCGCTTCCAGTGTCACATTACAAACAGTAACGCCTGCATATAAGGCTGTCCATGCATTCTGCGATTTACCGTTTGTAACACTCAGGTTGTTTGCCGTCATTTCATTCCATGCCGCATCCCCATTATAGTTGGCATCACCGGCATGTACACAATTCTCCAATGCTTTCGGCATCAGTTCAAAACCCCAGAGACCTATGCTCTTCAGATTGCCATACGCAGGATTCAATACACTATTGAGCTCATCCAGCGTGTTAGGAAACGAAGAAGTGGAAACCCTATCTGTCGGTGCTACCAGCGAAGGGTCTTTTTTGCAACCAGCTATAAAAACAAGCGCCAGTATTGAAATAAATATTTTATACATCTTATTATTTTTTATAGAGTTATTAAAGGGTAATATCAATGCCAGCAGAATAAATTCTTGTCTGAGGATACTGACTAACTACATCGATACCTCTTGCAGTTACACCCGCATAGCCAGATGGGGAGAATGAAGATCCCAATTCAGGATCAAGCCCTGAATATTTGGTAATGGTAAACAGGTTGTTGGCCATAACAAAAATTCTGGCTCCTTTTAATCTTACTTTTTGCAAAATAGCAGGAGAGAAATTATAGCCTATCTGCAAATTTTTCAACTTCAGGTAATCTCCTTTTTCTACAAAATAACTGTTGACGGTAGAGTAGTTACCATTGGGGTCCATTGTGAAACTGCCATTTGTATTTACCACACCAAGTCTTGGCTGGTCAGTAAGCCCATTGCCATTCAGATAAGAAGCACCCCAAACCTTGGGTGAGGTATTGCCATCCTGGAATGGTCGCATCTCGTAAGCCTTTACCCCATTGAACAGTTCTACACCAGCTACACCATTAAACAGGAGCGCCATATCGAATCCCTTATAGTTTAAGCGGGCGCTCAATCCATACACAAATTTTGGATTCGGATTACCAATTACCTGGCGGTCCAGGTCATTGATAGTACCATTCTTATCGATGTCTTCGAAATGAAGATCGCCTGCATGAGCCGCAACTCCATTTACCAACTGACCTGCCGCATCCGCGTCGCTTTGGAATAAACCAAGTACTTTATATCCATAGAATGAACCAAAGGGTAGTCCTTTGCGGGTAGTGGTAATTGTCTGGTTAGGCATAATCTGGAAACCAACATCACCATTATTATAATAATTGTATCCATCGCTTAGTTCGGATGTTGTTTCCGTTGTTAATTTGGTAACCTCGTTCTTATTCCAGGCGCCTGTGAAACTCAGGTCATAGTTTAGTTGGTGACCCTGGCTCCTGTACCCCAGCATCAACTCCACTCCTTTATTGCTTACTGAGCCGATATTGGTAATATAAGGACCTGAGATACCTGCGCTTGGTGCCATCGGCAATGCATACAGCATATCGTCGGTAGTCTTGTTATACCACTCTGCAGTAAAGTAGAACCTGCGGTTAAATAGTTCCCCGTCTATACCAATATTTGTTTCCTTGATCGTTTCCCAATGCAGGTCAGGATTAGGAATGGCGCTATAGGTCTGCCCCGGAATGATCGTAGCACCCGGTGAAAAATTAGCACCACCTGCACTACCATTTCCAAAACTTGCAAATGGCTGGTAAACCGAAAGGAATGAGTAAGGCGCAATATTACTGTTGCCCAATTCACCATAGCTGGCTCTTATCTTTAATGAGTTAAGGTTCTTTATCGATTTCATGAAAGACTCTTCCGAGATATTCCAGGATGCAGCAACAGCAGGGAATACACCTCGCTGTTTATTGGGCCCGAATACAGTGAAATTCGCATCCTGCCTGATAGACGCGGATAGATAATACCTGCCATTGTAGTTATAGTTCAGTCGGCCAAATACGGATTTTATCAACCCGTTCTTATCATTTTGTCCCATAAACTGGTAAGTAGTACTGGCCGTAGCGATAAATGAGTAATCGATAGCCGCCGCGGGGGAAACATTACTTGCCGTAACATTTACATTGTTAAACTTGCTGGTTATTTGTTCAAAACCCGCAACAGCGTTTATGTTGTGTTTGTCGAATGATTGATTAAAAGTAAGCAGGTAGTTGGTGAGCAGTGATTGACTTTCAACAGAAAGTTTGTTTAGTGAATTAGCAGTAGCGCCTACGCCGCCGATCGAAAAAGCGTTCTGAAAATAATTCTGTGTTTCGTTATAGAATGAGTAACCGACATTCGTTCTGAATGTAAGATTAAGCGGAAGTTTGACCTCAGCATAAATATTTGCCTGCAGGTTATTCCTGAAATTTTCCACGTTCGCATTATTGATCGCCCCTACGGGGTGTGTACCTCCAAACGCAAGACCAGGATATCCAACCGGCAAGGTTCCATAGCTGCCATTCTTATTGTAAACAGGTATGATAGGTAGTGTACGGAAAGGCGCATTATGTAATTGCGCTTCTACACCAACATTTTGTGGACTGGAAGTTTTACGTCTTGAAACAGCCAGTTGCTCACCTACCTTCACATATTTGCCGAGTGTGAAGTTCGTATTGATCCTTGCACCGCCGATATTGGAAAAATTTCTACGGGCAACTCCTTCCTGTTTATTATAAAAACCGGAAACAAGATAATTAACAATGGGAGCAGCGCCGCTCAGCGATATATTATGATTCTGTTCGTTTGCATTATTGAATGTTTCATCAATCCAATCCGTATTGGCCAATGTATCCAAACCTGAGGTATTGGCAAAACGTCCGGGATTTACAATATTCTGTAACCGGATATAACCATCTTTATCCAGGAGCTCTCCTGTTTTTGGAGTGGTGATACCATAACGTGCATTGTAGTTTATTACCGGAACAGATGAAGAACCTTTTTTGGTCGTGATCAGGATCACACCTCCAGCAGCGGCAGCGCCGTATATGGAAGCAGCGGCGGCGTCTTTCAACACATCAATTGTTTCGATATCCTGCACATTTACATTACTGACATCATTTACCCTTACTCCATCCACAATGTATAAGGGATTGGGTTGGTTTAAGGAAGCAAGTCCTCTTATTACAATGGTTGGCGTAGCATCAGGCGCTCCGGAGCTCTTTACAATATTTACGCCTGCTATACGGCCCTGTAAACCCTCCGTAGCATTTGTTATTGGCTGGTTTTTGAATACATCTCCTTTAATGGAAGAAACGGACCCGGTCAGGTCGCGGCGTTTTTGCGTACCATATCCCACTACTACCACTGCATCCAGGGATGTATTAGCAGGTTGCAGGGAAATAGTAATAGCCGATTGATCCTTTACGGATACTTCACGGCTATCAAATCCAACATAGGAAATAACCAGTGTGTTGACCGAAGCACTTAAGCTGATCCTGAACGCACCGGCCGCATCGGTGTTTACACCTGTGGCCTGTCCTTTGGCAACAACGGATGCTCCTTCAAGCGGTGCCCCTGTTTCATTGGTTACTACACCGGTAACGGTTCTGTTCTGCGAAAAAGCCTCGCGCTGAAGCAGCAGTAATACCATTCCAAGGATGCAGTTTAATAGCAATCGTTTTTTGATCATAAAACAGCAGTTTTAAGGTTTGAAATTGAATTTTGAAAGGAACTGAAATGGAATGTGGAAGAAAGTGCTTTCTTTTCCGCCCCGGAGCAGGTCATAAAAAGGGGGCCGCGCAGCAGGTAAGCCGTGATGGCTTTTACCCGTAGAAGGTATTGGCAAACTTTCATACTACAAGCAATTATTGAATCGTTCCGGTGAACTTTAAAAAAAGAAACAGTGTTCTTAATTTCTTTACCAAAGCAAAAACTTGTGAGAGGCGAAAACAACTTTTATAGGGGAAGTATAAGAAATATAAATAAAAACAGGTAAGGGCAAAAAAATAAAACACTGAATTTCAAAAAGTTGTAAACATATATTATTTATTACTATATAATATCTCTGTTGGTTTATATCAAGAAGGAATCTGTGGCGGCATCAGTTTTAAGCCATTTTTGTATGAATGCGGGGGTTAGATCGCCTTAATTTCCATGATCTTTTTTTCAAAATCTTCGTTGGGTATTTCAGACCTGTTTTTGATTTTGGTCTTGTAGGTGTTGATGGTGTTGACCGAGTACTGCAGGATGCGGGCAATCTTCTCGTTATCATGTATGCCCATACGGATCAGGGCGAATATCCGCAGATCGGTATTGAGTAGTTCGCCATCTTTTAGTTCTATCTGGTTTTCCGGCAAAAAAAACGTGTTGAACTCGGATACGAAATTGGGGAACAATTTCAGGAAGACCCGGTCAAAATTCTGAAGCAGGTATTCTTTTTCGACGCGCAGGTTAATATTATTGACAAGGAACCGGATCTCTTCGAGTTTGCGGTCATTTACTTTTTGCTCCAGGTTTTTCTTGAAGCGTTCGATCTTGTCAAAAAATTCGGAGTTGACATTAAAAAAGTAGCCGATATATTCTTCCTTGATCTTATTGGCCTCTGATAATTTATTATTTACTTCGGATAGGCGATGATTGATCTCCTGTTCTTTCAAATGAGCCGCGGTAATGATCTTTTCCGCGGCTTTCAGTTTATTTACCTGTCGCAAGACTACTACAATCAGCCAGACTACGCCCAGCAATAACAATGTTACGATGATGGCATAGGTGATAAGTGTTTTTTTCTGATTCTCTACCAGGCCGAGTTTTTCACTTTCAATCAGCGGGAGTATATCACTAACTTTCACTTTTCGCTGCCTTGCTCCATAAAATGTAGCATCTGAAATAGCCAGTTGAATACAGGCAGAAGCATTTTTGACATCCCCTTTTTTGTATAACAAATTGGCGAGATTAAAAGCCGCGGCCGTTTCCTTGGTACAGGATTTAATATCCGCTATAGCAGCTTTTATCAGTAATTCGATGGCAGGATCCTGCTCAAAGTTCTGGATATAGATATCACTTAGTGTGGAAGCGGTCAAGGCTATTTCATGTGTACTGAGGTCGGGTCGCTGAATTAATTTTTTGTAATTGAGCAGGGCCCGTTCTTTATTTCCCGACTTGATATCTTTTAAACCGCTGAAATACGAATACTGGAAGGATGCTGGTTTACATAATAACAAAGCCGAATCAAGATAACGGTTGCCTTTCTCTACATAGCCGGGAGTATGGTAACTGTCGTTATTAAAATCGGCCAGGTCATAATAAAATCTTCCCATCAGCTGGAAATATTCCATTTTGAGGGTGTCATGCATATCGCTGACATTAAACCGCACCAATGAATCAGCGGCTTCTTTGAAGAGGCCTGCAGACAGTAAGGAGAAACCCATCTTTAGCCTGGCCTGCTCTACCCGGTGTTTGTCCTGCAACAGCCTGGCCACATCCAACAATTTGCGGGCATAATTGTATGCTGAATCGTACTTAAATGTTTTGTATTCATCGTATAACTGGAGACAGGTATTGAAGTAGTCTACCGGGGCAAGTTGGCTGCCGAACTTCACCTTGATCGAATCGATCACGGCGGCTTTTCTCCGGTCATATTGCGGGGCTTCCTGGATCGTTGTTTTTAATTCTGCAAGCAATGAACTGATCTCCTGTTGTGAAAACAGGGAGTTAACCGAACCAATCAACAGGAAAAGGATAAAAGTATACCGCATAATTTTTACTTAGGCAAACGGGGCGGTAAAATAAGGAATCTCCAATGATTTTTGTCAAACTCGTTTGCATGAAAATAAAAATGCCGTTCATTGAACGGCAGCGGCACTATTTTAATGAACCTGATCAGTCTTCCATATGTTCGTGTTCAGGCACTCCGTTATGTTCTGTTTTGGAAGCCTTCCCTTTCCTGTTTTTCTTTCCAATCCATGAAAAGACTTTCTTGAATATGCTGTCTTTATTATCTGACAGCATATGAGATGAGTAGTTCTTTAGTAGAAAAGGCACTATGATTTTAGTAACCCACACGGTTCTGGCAAGTAAGAATTTTTTCACCACGAGGTTGATCAGGGTATCTGATGTTGCGCTTAACAAGGGGTTACTGGTGTCTTTGGTACCAAACTTTCCTACAAAGGATATGGCATGTTTGATAGGAGCGAGTTCCTGCTTTATTTCCTGTATATCTGTACGGACAATTTCTTTCTGGGATTTTAACAACAATTGTAATCGTTGTTTCTCCTTCAGCAAATCATCATACGTTTTAATCTGCGTTGTCATATACTTTGCCGATTATAGTGTTCCGAAGAAGAGGGAAAATTATCTTTTTCCGAAGAGAAATAATAATAAAAAGAACCAATAAAAAAAACAGCGATCCAAGCAAAAAACCACCGGCCCGGCTATCTATTATATCTCCTAACCACCAGGAAAGTGCGATGCCGGCAAACAACAATACAAATAAACCCAGCACAAGCAATACGATCATTGCAATAGCACCTGAGGCGATGTTGGTTGCTTTCTGTGTAACATTTAGGATTGTGAGCTTATAAAAGGTATCTGCCAGATCTTCAACATGGTCAGCAAGGTCAGCCGTCTTTTCTTTGAGATCTTCCATTCTACTATTGATTATTAAAAGTTCAGGATAATAGGGCCCTGTTATTATCCAGGGCCCTATTTATAGCTAACTAAAACTTTCTTTATGTGATCGTCTTCGCTTAGACTTTTGCATGTTTTGCTTTGTCTTTAGCTTCGTTCAGCGCATTTTCAGCTTCTTCTTTACCCCTGGTCCACATATGGCCCAGGTTATCGGCCCAATCGCCAGCTGTCTTTTTTATTTTTTTGCGCATATCAGTTCCCTTTTCAGGAGCTACCAATAATCCGATTATCACTCCGGCTGCTGCTGCACCCAGTATTCCGATAAGTACTTTGCTTTTAGTATTCATGATCTTTTATTTTAAGAGTTAAGGAATAAATCTATACTCCCTAATTATAAAAAACCGTACCAGAATGAGCAAAATCCCATTTATCATCGAAAGCCAGTGCTGTATTCCGGGCTGGTTTGGAGATGCTGCTCTTTATACCGCCTCTTAAATAGCGGAATAAAAAACCCTGCCGGAGCAGGGTAATTTCTTTATCCTAAAGTGTGGCCTATTCTCCCCATATTTCATCTTCCCCCTTCAGCCATTTCTTAACCAGGTCTGTAGTCACTGATTTTGGCCTTTCCAGGGCAAATCCCAGGGCTCTGTCCCAGCAAAGACTGGCCAGCACTCCCAATGCACGGCTCACACCAAATAATACCGTGTAGTATTCATATTCCTTCATACCATAATGTACCAGCAATGCCCCGCTGTGTGCATCAACATTCGGCCATGGGTTTTTTACCTTACCCAATGACTTTAATACAGGCGGAACAGCTTCGTATACATTCCATACGGTCTGTACCAGTTTATCATCAGGCATATGTTTTTTGCCGAACTCCATCTGGGCTGTGAACCGGGGATCGGTCTTACGCAATACAGCATGCCCATACCCGGGCACTACTTTTCCTTCACTCAATGTTTTCTTTACATATTCTGTTATCTGGTCTTTATCCGGCATATCCGTTTTCAGTTCGGCCTGCATCTCGAAGATCCATTTGATCACTTCCTGGTTGGCTAAACCATGCAGCGGGCCAGCAAGCCCATTCATACCGGCCGCAAAACTCAGGTAAGGATCACTCAATGCAGAACCTACCAGGTGAGTAGTATGCGCAGATACATTTCCGCCTTCGTGATCTGCATGGATCACCATATAAAGCCGCATCAGTTCTTTAAAACTGTCATCCTCAAATCCCATCATATGCGCAAAATTGCCTGCCCAGTCCAATAAACCATTTGGCTGAATATGATCGCCGAATTTGTATTTTCTTCTATAGATATAAGCAGCTACACGAGGTAGTCTTGCGATCAGGTCCATACTGTCATCAAACACCGCTTCCCAATAATCTTTTTTGCTCAGGCCGGCTGCATATTTTTTGGCAAACTGGCTTTCGGTTTGCAAAGCCATCACGCCTACCACGAACTGCGTCATCGGGTGTGTATTCAGTGGCAGTGCTTCTATTGTTTGAAATACATGATGTGGTACATGACTTCTTCTCTGCAATACAGAAGTTACATGTTGTACATCATCTTCTGTAGGTAATTCGCCGATCAGCATAAGATAAAACAATCCTTCGGGCAGGGGCTCCGATCCACCGGGAGCTTTTGGCAGCTTTTCTCTTAGTTCCGGAATGGTATACCCGCGAAACCGGATACCTTCCTGGGAGTCAAGTAAAGAAGTTTCGGTCACAAGACCTGTCATTCCACGCATACCCTGGTATACCTGCGATAACTGTACTTCACCAATTACTTTATTACCGTGTTCTTTTAAAACATCCTTTATTTCCGCACCCAGTATATCTGCTTTTGCTTTGAACCTCTCTTTTATAATTCCCATGACAAAATTTTTAAAGATTAGCGATGTATAAAGGTAGGCAATGACGGTTGGCGGAGCAAAAAAATGGCAAACAAAGTGGTAGAAATCAAAAGATAAGCTCAATTCCCGCCCTTGTTTATTTAAGGATTGTGGCTTTAAAATACCAACAAGGGATTGCATACGGTACCAAAAGAGAAAGGAGACAGGATACTTATTGATACTGTGTCATTTATTTGTAAAAATGAACTAAAAATACTTTTAGCCCTAATCATTTCCAGGTTTAAAAAGGGGCTATTTGCGCTTATTCCGTCGCAATAAACTAAATATATAAGCAGAATAAATATTCCTTAGCTCATTTTCTCTGTTAGCTCTTTTGAAACCCATCTCAGATTCTTGAAGCTGAAAAACAGGTGGTATTTTGTTTCAAGGATATAGATCAAAAAATATTATCCCTTCTAAACACGGGAAACAGGATGTTTCAAAAGAGCTAACAGAGAAAATGAGCTAAGGAAAAGTTGATCTATTAGTTGCTACAAGGCTTTCCATCAACCTTATTTTGGTAATGTTAGTTTCGTCCATTCAAATTTCTGGCAGTCCGATCGTTGCGGAATAATCAGTATTTAAAGAAGCATAAAAAGACCGGATCCCGGCTATTTGGGCGTTTTTCTATAAAGCCACAATGCAACGAAAGCAAAAGCGATATTGGGTAGCCAGGCAGCCAGCAAGGGAGAAAAACTGCCTTTGGTGGCAAATACGGTAGAGAAACGATCCGACATAATGAACAGGGAGGCTATAATAATTCCTATGGCCATATGCATTCCGCTACCACCACGGGTCTTCCGGCTTGCGATCACCACCCCAATCACGGTGAGCAGGATAACAGCAACAGGCGTAGCAGTACGCCGGTACTGTTCTACTTTCAATGCGCTTAATCCTTCACTGCCCCGGATCTCTTCCTGGCGGATGAATGCGGACAGTTCAGGAGTGCTCAGTTTGTCCTTCAGGTAATCATCTTTTCGTAATTCACCGGGTTTCAGGCTTATTGACAGTACCAGGGTATCGTAGGTCCTGGTCCTTTCGCCCATACTGTCGATTATCCTTTCAACAGCCCGGAGCAACCGCCATTTTTTAATCTTTTCATCCCATTGCACCGTATTGGACCGGAGATTATAAACGATCTTATCATCCTTTACACGATCCATGAAAAAATTAGAAGCAGATTTCGAAGCCGTGTCAAAGTTTTTAATCCCGATATATGTGTTGGTATCTATGCGCCGGTAAAAACAATTGCGACAGTTATTATCCTGTATATTTTTAGTAGGGTCGTTCTTATCAATATAGCTGGTCTGGAAATTACTGCGGATACTATTGGCTTTAGGTATCAGGTAACGGTTGCCAAACCATAAAAGCGTCCCTAATATTACCCCGCCCACAATATAGGGCCGGAGAAACCGGTTATAACTGGTACCACTTGCCAGGATGGCGATAATCTCTGAGCGGAGCGCCATTTTACTGGTAAAAAAGATAACAGCTATAAAAACAAAAAGCGGAAACAATAAACCCCAGATAAAAGGAACAAAGCCAAAATAGTATTGTTTAATGATCTGCCAGGTACTTAATCCTGTTTTTACAAAATCGTCGGTTTTCTCGCTGCTATCCACAGCAACAGCTACCACCGTAAAAAGGATCATGCAGAAAAAGAAAGTGATGAGAAATCTCTTCAGTATGTACCAGTCAATTTTACCCATTCAGGATGCGAAGTAACAGAATTTGTACCGAATGAAATGTGAAAACAGGCCGAATTCAAAATGCAAAATTAAAAATTAAAAAATACACTCGAAAATCGGAGGCTATTTTTGAATTTTTAATTTTGACTTTTGAATTAATCGCTCCAGGGGTAAATTCTTATTTTTCATTTTCTACGTGTTTTCATGTGAACCGATGTATAAAAAACGGATAAGAGCATAGTGGCATGGGCAAAAAAAACCCGCCGCGTAAGGGGCAGGTTTGCAAATTTTCAAAAACGTTACTGTGATAAGGGTCAATAGTGAATGGCTGATAAGGCCTCCTTGCCTGTAAAATTGAATGAATAATAGTTACCGTACAAGACGATATTAACGCCAATCACCCCCGTTTTTTCACCCCCCTGTTCCTGTTTTTTTAACTGGCACCAAGAAGTTTATTGCAAACAAGGATATCCCTCACTAACTTAGCGCTAAACCACCTAAATCAAGTACTTATGGCAAATCAACCCATCCCGATCGCTAAAGCGGATCTTATGATCGCAACGTACATTAGCTACATGACCTCGCTCGGAGCAGACATGAAAAAGCAAACGCAGAGCGTATCCTTTGCTGGGACCGAACTTCTTTCCTGGCTAAATAAGGTGATGCCTTATGCCGATGAACTCAGGATTTTTATGGGCGATTACGCTGCTTCGGATCCCTTTGCAGGCCGGACGACCGTTTTATTATGGCCATACAAAGATGGCAAACCAGCTGTTTTATTAGGGTCGAATGACGATTACCTCACTGAAGGAGAAGGCGAATTTAAGCCATATAATGTGGGGACGCTTAATCCATAAGTAAGAATGACCCTGTTTATCATTTACATGGGCGTGTTGCTTTTCAGCGCCATCGCCGGAGCAGTCTACTGGCGATGGCTGAAAAGCAGGATGCTCCATTACTTTGTACCCTTGTTGTTTTTTACATTCCTGCTGGAATTTTATTGCTATTATGCGGTAAACCTCTGGAATGTACCTACAGGCTGGATCTATAATATCTTTGTACCGGTAGAAGTGATCCTTTTTGCATTTTTCTATTATGCACTTCCGATCACAAAAAAGTTTAGACCGGCCATTCTCTGCCTGACGATACTTTATTTCCTGGCAGAAGTGATCGTGTTTGGAACAATCCAGTCTATTCACAGCCTCAACAGTTACCTGTTTCTTTCCGGAGGTCTGCTGGTAGTTATTTGCGGGATATTATTCCTGTACCAGTATTTTCAGCTGGATAATACGACAACGGAAAGACGCTGGCTGCCTGTAGTCTGGATAACTGCGGGATTAATCATCTTTTTTGCCGTATCCAGTATTACCATTGCCCTGTATCACTCGCTTGTATCTTATCAGGTAAACATATTCGGGATGAAACTGCATCATATAATACCAAGAGTGCTGAGTATTATTCTATACAGTTGTTTTGCCCGTGCTTTTTATTTATGCAAAGAGTAAACATAGATATTATTATTTCCATCATCACAGCCAGTCTATTTTTGTTACTGCTGGTGCTTACGGCTTTCATGCTTTTCCGCATCTACCTTAAAAGAAAAAATAAACTATTACTGGAAAAGGAGCTGATGAAGATCGAATTTGAAAAAACGCTCCTGCGCACCCAACTTGAGATACAGGAGCAGACCTTTACCAACGTAAGCAGGGAAATACATGATAATATCAGCCAGGTACTCAGCCTTGTACGGTTGAACCTGAACACGCTGGACTGCGAAAAAGATCATATCAAGATCAATATGATGGACGAGTTGATGGAGAAAGCGATGGGTGATCTTCGTTCGCTCAGTCATTCTCTCGATACAGATGATATCCGCAGTAATGGATGGGCAGGCGCAGTACAAAAACTATTGAAGAACCTGGAACGCACCGGCAAGTACGCTGTGCATGTTTCTATGGAACATGATCTACCGACCCTGGGAAATGACAAACCCATCATCCTCTTCAGAATGATACAGGAAACCGTTAATAATATTATCAAACATGCAAAAGCGGATACGATACGCTTTGATGCCTGTAAAGAAAAAGGAGGCCTGCTGATCAGTATCAGGGACAATGGCAAAGGATTTATTCCTGAAGCAGTTGTCAATGGAGCGGGATTACGTAACTTGGGAACGCGTTCGAAGATGATCGATGCGGAGATGAATATAAGCAGCGCACCTGGCAATGGAACTCTTTTCACCATATTGGTTAAGGCAGAAGTAAATGACTAATAGAATTACCACACTTGCTTTTGTAGATGATCACGTGTTGTTGCGCAATGCGCTGGCTGCACTGGCCAATTCATTTGACGGATACGAAGTATTATTTGAAGCGGATAATGGTAAAGAATTCATAGCGCAGTTAATTCACTTTCCACCTCCCGATATAATATTGCTGGACATTACCATGCCTGAAATGGATGGCTTCGAAACAGCCAACTGGATCAGGCTGAACCTGCCCAATTCACGTATACTTGTAATAAGCGTTCTTGATAATGATACCGCTATTATCAGCATGCTGAAACAAGGTGCCAAGGGCTATATCTTAAAAGACAGTAAACCTGCTGTATTGAAACAGGCACTGGATAGTATAAGAGATACCGGTTTTTACATGAATGACCTGGTGAGCCATAAGATGCTGAACTATGTAAATACCAAAGAAGATGGTAAGAAAACGGAAATGGCCCTCATTTCACAATTAACGCCAAAGGAGATCATCTTCCTCAAATTAGCCTGTTCTGAAAAGACCTATAAAGAAATAGCAGAAGAAATGAGTATCAGTCCCCGTACTGTAGACGGTTACCGTGACGAGTTATTCAAAAAACTGAATGTACTATCCCGTGTCGGGCTGGTGATCTTTGCTATTAAGAATGGATTGTTTAAAGTATAAGGTGAAAGCCATTCGGCTATTCTCAACCCGCAATCATCCATTTACCTTCCTTATCTTTTGTATATCCCAACCCGTTACTCATAAGATGCACATCGTTACCGCTTTTTTTATCCGCGTAAGTTTGTTTCTCATACACCCGGATACCATTATTTTCTCTTGTCAGGTATACGATCAGCGCATTCATGGTAGGTGATATATCATGCAGCCATTGCTCATCACCCTCTCTTACAAAAGCCTGGCTCATAATTTTGTTTTTAACCGTACTGTCATTTCCGTTTTCCAGCTAAGAAAATCTCCCGCTTCGATATGTTTTCCTGCTTCTTTTACCAACCACAGATAGAATGCCAGGTTATGGATACTGGCAATAGTATAGCCTAGAAACTCTTTGGCCTTCATCAGGTGCCGGAGATACGCTTTGCTATAATAGTTGCTTGTTTCACAATCCAGCCCTTCATCGATAGGCGAAAAGTCAAACTCCCATTTTTTATTGTCAATATTGATCACTCCATTGGTAGTAAAGAGCATCGCATTTCTGCCATTACGGGTGGGCATTACGCAGTCGAACATATCTATTCCCATGCTGATACATTCCAGGATATTCCAGGGGGTACCTACACCCATCAGGTAGCGGGGTTTATCAGCAGGCAGATGATCGCAACACCAGTCGCATATCTCGTACATCACC
>CAZGSG010000099.1:0-19613 GCA_964528095.1 uncultured Terrimonas sp. | reverse complement strand
AATCAATACGTTGTTATACGACAGGTCGCTATGAGCAAGACCTATCTGGTGCAATTTCTTTACACCGCGTGTTATATTAATACAGATCTGGAAATAACTTAACCAGTTTCCCAATTCACTTTCATCGAGGTTTAGCGGAAATTGTTTATTCCTGAATTTGGATCCTGCAAACCATTTTCCATTTTTTTCTCCTCCCTTTATCAGGTCTTGGCTAGCATATCCTTTTTTGAAAAAATAGGCCGGTTTGTAAATAGGGACCACCACCCCGATATTGCCATTAGATTCAATTACATCCATAGGCCAGCGGTATAATTCTTCTATGTAATAGTCGCCACCCTGCGCATTTTTTATCCTGCTCAAATGTTCGGAGGTAATTTTTTTCAGGCGTTCTTTTTGCTGAAAGTCCTGCTTGTCTTTGAACATAGCAACCACATACTTTCTATCGGGGCTGAAGTATACGTTTTTAGCAGTGCCGCTTTTGGGATCACCGTTATCTATGTATTGATAAGTATTGGAGTTTATTATTGACTTTACGGTTATTGTAGCCATAATCTATGTGTTAAAAAATAACAGCCAGCGTTCTATCATCATGATTACCCGGGCTCCAGAAGTCCATCCATACGGAAAGCTCGTTTGCGATAGCGTTGTTATCAACAGAAAACTCAACTTTAGCTTTGTCTTCATTTTCTCCTTTTAGATCAGCAATAAAATCTTTCCACTTTTCCATCTTATCAAGGTTAGCTTCTACCACAAACTTTGGATCGTAAATGCCATCTGTCATCATAAAGAGGTAAGCAAAATCGTCGATGAGTGTAAAGCCAAATCTGGTGGAAAATTTATCACTGGTAAATATCTCCGGCATGGTTATAAACCTGGTTCCTCCTCCAAATTCACCCACATCCAGCCAGTTCATCAGCTTTACTTCAGACAGGTCTTTATTTAATAGGGCGATAGGACAATCGCCCACACCAAATGTCAGCAACGCATACCCGAAATCATATTTTTTGTACAGGCCGAATATTAAAGTGCTATGAAAATCCTTTATAGGCCGCTCTGCCTTCACTGCAAAGTCTTCAATTATTTTATGAGCATAGAGCGCTGCCTTTGATAAATTATCGTAAACAAAAAAGCTGATGCGCCTGGATGATTCTTCATCAGTGCCTTCATGGTATTGTTTCAGGTCAAGGTTAAATTGGTCAAGCATTTCAGCAGAGAAATTATCCCGGAAGTATTCAATTACTCCATCGCAGGCTAACCTGGAGCCCTTTCGGCTTAAAGGCGAGCTGCCTGCACCATCCGCCACACAAACAATACTCCAACCAACAGGCTCCAGAAATGTAAATGCATAATCGTCATCCCTGAACGAGCCAACGTTTGCATGGCTCCTGCCACGGTTGGAAGCGACTACAAGATGTTTGGTACCTAAGCCGGCAAAATCATTTGCCCGGTCTGGCTTCCAGTAGTTAGCTGCTTTCCATGCATCATCTTTATCCTGGTCGCTGACGATTTCCTTCCACAGCGATTTTGGATCTGCATTAATTACCAGTGAGATTATTTTGTTATTTAATTCCGAATTGTTTTGTTCTTCTTCAATCCTGAACTTAAACGTTACTTTAAAATCGCCGCTTTCTGTAGGTGTGCCGCTAATAGTTTGCGTTTCGCTGTTATAACACAAACCATATTTATCCAGCCCTTCAAACCCCGTGTATGTTAATCCATTGATGCCGGCCTTTATAAAATCAAGGGTAACCTCATACGGTTTATTTACACTGCCATTCGGGATGATGAGCTGTTTATCGATAATGTCGGCCACTTTATTTCGTATATCCCAGTTTTTCTTAAGCATATCTTGGTTCTCTTTGATTGTGTTAACTGCTGAAATGTTTTGTACAGCATTGGTGAATTCTTCAAACAGCGTAGAGCGGTTTACTTTTACCGGAATTTGATTTTGCGTAAATAATGACTGGATGTATTTTTTTGTTTCTGACATTTTGCTGCGTTTTAATTTAACCTTGTGCCCTGTTTACATCAAAACCTCCTTCGCCAAAACCATATTGTCCTTTTCTTTCGCACCAGGGGCAGGTGCTTTCTTTTTCTTCACCAATACAATGGATTTTTTGACACTGGCATACTGCAAATGCAAATTGATTGCCGCAACAGGGGCATGATGGTGCACCGGTCAATTCATTGGTGTTGATCTTTGATTGTACGGAAGCTTCATCTGACAGGTCAAAGTATGCATCGCTGACCTGGAACGCACCCACCAACCTGTATGATAAGGTTTGAAGACCTAAACCGTCAACTGCCGATGGGTGCAGTACCTTTCGATATTTCATCAAATAAGGCCGTTTGGTATTCTGACATTTTGCAGCCAGCACAACAAAATTGCTATCCACAAATTGTTTGGCGGCCTGGCTCTTTTTCACATCTATTTTAGAAATAGTATCACCATCAACCTGCGCCATCTCAAAACCTGATTGCTTATTCTCCACACTCACACTGCTTGTCTTGATAGAGTCGGTAACCCATTTGAAAAATTTCCGGTAGTCTTCACCTGAAGAGTTTTTGAATTGCAGCACATTTTCTGTGAGCTCGCTCAATACCCGGATATTGGTATCATCGCCAAATGAAATGGCAACCATATTGCTGTTTCTTTGCCAGTTTTGCTTCCATTCCATTATAGCAGATGAACTATCATCGGTAGGCACACCATCTGTGAACAAAAAAACGATAGGCTTCCAGTCACCTTTTTGTTCAATTGTTGTTTTCACAATGTTCTTTCTTAAGTCAAACATGAGATGCCCCAGGCCTTTGCTGAGCGATGTGCCGCTGCCAACAGGAAATTTGGGAGGATAAAAGCTTACAACCTCCTGCAGAGGAACAAGTGTTTTCGCCTGCCCGGCGAAAACTATGATGGAGATCCATACCGTTTCAATGGCGTAAGGATCTGCTTTGATGGCTTTAATAATGTTAGCCATTCCCTCTTCAACTTGTTGAATGGGTTCTCCTACCATCGATTCAGAAATATCGATCAGAAAATAAATAGGTAAACGGCGCATAGTTTGATCTTTAATAATATTTCAGGTTAAAAGGCACACAAAATAGAACGGCTCAGGTAACCACTGTAATTTCTGCAGGGGGCGGAGGCAGCGTAACTTTTTCACCCGTACCCTGGCTTTTGTTACCCTGTTCAATTGTTTCAGATACCCACTTAAAGAATTGTTTTATGGTATGGCTGTCGGCATTGTCAAGATGCACAACATTGTCGGATAACAACTTCAATAGTTCTTCGTCTTTGATGTAGCCTGCAGCACAGCTTACAATTGCTCCAAACTGCAATGATCTTATCAGCGGAACGGCTTTTGTAAAGTCTGCTTTATCGGCAGGAGCACCTTTGGTAAATAAAAACAACAGTGGTTTCCAATCTCCCTTTTGCGTATCGGTTCCTTTCCTGATTTCCCTGGATACTTTAGAAAATAAAAGCTCCAGCGCCTGCCCTGTATGTCGTGGTCCGGTTTGCAAGCAAGTGATCTCCGGGAGCTGGAACGATGCCAGTTCGGTTAACGGAATAATCTCCTGGGCTGCCCGGTCAAAAGTGATGATGGATATCCATACTGTATCAAGCGCCATCGGGTCAGATCTCAATACATTGATCAAGCTGCTTAGTGCATTGTTTAATGCCTGTATGGGCTCGCCAAACATGCCGCCCGAAGTATCCAGTAATAAATAAACAGGTAATCTTCTCATACTATTTTTTTCCGAAAATCATTTTCATAATTGTAGAGCCTATTTTATTTTGAAGCCCACGTTTGCTGGTGGGAATGCCCGTACGCCTGGCAAACTTTTGTTTGGCACTGGTAACTCCAAGCGCCCTCTTCCACGAAAAAGAAAATCCATACTTGCCCATAGCTTTTATTTTAAACAACAATGTTTAATTCTGCTGGTGGCGGAGGCAATTCATTTAAGCCTTGCACTTCTTTGCCCGCCTCTTCCACTTTGGTTGATGACACCCCGATGGAAGCAGTTACCCATAAAAAGAACTTGCCTATAGTGGCACTGTCTGCAGTATCAAGGCTTACCACATTCTCTGTAATTTGTTTCAGGATGGAAGTATCTACGCCGCTACCTGCAGCACAGGCAACTGTAAAGCCTGTTTTGCGTTTTTTAAACTCTGCTAAACCAACTTGCCAGTTGTCGGTGGGTATGCCGTCTGTCATTATAAAAACCAGTGGCTTCCAGTCTCCCTTTTGTTCGGTAGTTGTTTTTGCTACTTCGCTATCAATTTTGCTGGCTATTAATTTCAATCCATCACCTAATGCTGTTACGCCGCTAGCTTTTATATCTACCATTTGAAATGAAGCCAGATCAGTTAACGGGATAATTTGTTGTGCCACGCTATCAAAAGTGATCACACTTATGAAAGCGGTTTCGATAGCCTGCGGATTTTGGCGAAGTGAACTGATCATGATCTGCACACCGTTCTTAACTGCTTCTATTGGCTCGCCGCTCATGGAGCCAGATGTATCCAGTAAAAGATACACGGGTAATCTTCTCATTTTTATAGATATTTATTGGTTACTGAAATAACTGTCTCCTGCAATTTTTTATCCTTTGTAGCCTAACCGATAGCGTTAAATTTCCATTCGCCATTGCGTTTGTAAAACACTCCCATCACCATAGACACATGGCCGGCAAAATTTTCTCCGTTGGCGATATCATATTTTGCAAACACTTCATTCACTCTTGAAGGGCTACCTTCATAAATGCGTATAGATGCAAAGGGAATAGTTTTAAAATCTTGACCCTTAAAGCTGTTTAATACAAAAGCCACGTAGTTTATTGAAGGGTCAAGATTAGGCAGATCGACGGTAATCACTTCATTATCTAATCCATCATCACCATCCATATCACCGGTAAGGTCGTCGCCACTATGCACCACGGATTTGTTTTTAGATTTAAGGTTGCCGAAGTAGATAATTTCAGATGCGATTTTATTGCCATCGTACAGGATACAGCTTGCGTCCAGGTCAACTGCTTCTTTGTTTTTGCCAAAAAATCCGCTTTTTTCTATTGCCCCCCAGTTAATGCCAACACATATACTTTGCAGTTTAACCCCATTGCTTTTTTCAAGACTAATTCGTTGGCCCTTTTGAAGATTTATTGCCATTGTCGGAGTTTTTAATTGTATTTGTTTAAAAAACCCTGCAGCCCGCCATTCATTCCCATGCCCACTGCCTCAAATTTCCATTCCATACCTCTTTTATACAGCCTGCCAAACTCCACCGCAGTTTCTACAGAAAAATCTTCTTCCAGTTCATATTTTACAATGTCAGCGTTGGTGCCTGTGTCTGCAATACGGATAAATGAATTTCTTACCTGGCCAAAGTTTTGTCGTCTGTTCTGCGCTTCGTGAATGGTAACTACAATGCATATCTCCGTGGCAGTAGGATCTATTTTAGACAGATCGACCTTGATCTGTTCATCATCGCCATCTCCATCACCTGTTAAATTATCGCCAGAGTGCTCAACAGCGCCATCGGGTGTTTTTAAATTATTGTAGAAGATGAAATGTGCATCGGAAAGGATCTTTTTATTCTCTCCCAAAACGAATACCGATGCATCGAGGTCAAAGTCTCCTCCTGTAGAAGTACTGTTAGTATCCCAGCCCAGCCCGATGGTAAATTGGGCCGCATGAATAACCTCCCGTTGGCCTTTTTGTAAATTGATTGACATGATTAATATTTATTGATGAAAGAAATTATAATAGTGCTTTACTCATTGCCCGATCACTCGTAACCAGGTTTTTCAAAGCAGTAATATTTTTAGAGTATGCTTCAATCAAATGATACCCGTTCCCTATAGCCATATTGTAAACAAGGTTTAAAAAGTAGTTACTTTGGTTCTGCATGAATACGAGGAACTGATCTTCTCCACAATTCAACACATATTTCACCAGTCTTGTGTTAATGCGAAATCGATCCTGCTGGACGATCTTGTTTAGATCAAATATGGATTTGACACTATAATAGTTAAGGGTATTTTCAATATTGGGGTGTATCTGTTTATTGACCAGCTCGGCATAATACAACAGATAAACTTTGTTAGTCAGTTTAAATTCCTGCAGCATCTTTTGGATCATTCGTTCATGACTACCGGTGATTTTAATATCATCTAAAAACACCAGGGTTTTGTTTGTCAAAAAAGATCGATCAATATGAAAAGTATCGTTGCCAATCAAATTCATCCGTTGTTCTGCATCCAGCTCTCCGTAGTCATCTTTGTAGGTGATCGACCTGTGTATCTTAGTTTCCTGTACCACTGGTTTGCCTTGGCCCACCAACCATTTATTTAACTCACTTACAAAATGATCCTTCAGGGCAAATGTGGCTGTGGGGATAAATGAGTAAGGGCTGGAGATCACCACGATCTGCTCTGTATCGCTCTTAATTCTCAGTTGATCCTTAATAAATCCTTTGGCAAGGGCAATTCCAAAAACTTCAGCAGTCTGATCATCGCCAAATTTGAACCGGCTATAAGCAGTAGCATCAAAAGGGAAATGATGATTTTTTGTGATTGAATGTAAAGAGTAAACGGTTTGCATTAGTTTAGTAAATGGATTATTGATTGATGATTTGTATTTATTTGAAAAGAATGTATACCTGCTTTTTGCGCACCTGAAATATCAGCATTGTAGCTGTCTCCTACATGAATAATCTCCCCCAGTTCAATCGCGTCCCGTCTTAAACGATATACCTGTTCAATTAACTGATCATAGATCTCAATATTAGGCTTTGATATACCTACTTCATCAGAATAGATCTCAAAATCGAAATATTGGGAAATGTCTAAATGACTATTTACTTTTTTTAAAGTAGATCCCTTGATAAAAGCGGTATTGCTTAAAATATTAAGTGTAATGCCTGGCCTGTTTTTTATCCTGTCCAGCGTTTCTAAGGTTTCATCACTAAAGATTGCTGGCATGTATTGAAGCACCAAGCGCTCCATATCGCTATACAATGAACCCAGATCCAGATCCTTGATTATTTCTGTTGATTCATTTACCTGGTAAACAGCCATGAGGTACATCTCTTCGGCGGAAATACTCTTTCCTGTTTTTTCGTTCATTGCATTACAGAGCATATCCACGTTTTGAAATATAAATTTGATCTCTTCTACAGACCTATCTTTCCTGTTGAAATTTTTATAGAAATAATAAGCTCGTTGTTCTTTGAAAAACGGATTTGATTTGATCAGGGTCAGCCAGAGATCAAACGAGAAGTGCTTAATGGCCTTGATATGTATAGTACTTACAGACATACTTAGTCTTTAGTACCTGTTTTCCAGGTAAAACCAAAGCCATAATATTGATCAGCCTCTCTATGGCCATTAAAATACTTTGCTTCTTTACTGATGGTCAGGTTGCCGCTTTTGTTTTCTATAAGTGCAGCTGCACAAAACTTTTTGTTTAACCCTGCATTGTCTAAGTTTAGATTAACCTGTTCACCATTGCTGATCTTAAAGAACATTCTGCCATTTACTGCAGTAAAATCATTTGCGGCGGCATATAACAGCCCGAAGAATAATATCCGGTTAACGAGTTCGGGCTTGAATACCGTCATGTTTTCGCCATCAGCAGCGCCACCGTCCCTGTCGTCCTTACCGAGAAATATAACGGGTGCAGTAGATTTCGCGCAAAAGTTGTTACCCATAGGTTGTATTACTCCTTTGCTACCATCACGCATTTCATACATACAACCCAGGTCAAGATCAGCGCTTTGGCTACCACCTAAAAAGGAAAGAATGCCTTTTTTCTTTTCCTGGTTCCAGTTTAAGTTGGCATGAATTAATAGAGAAGTACCGGTGCCGGTCGATTTTACAAGATTAATAGAGTGTTTATCTCCACCCTTTTGAAGGTTAATTGCCATAGTTTTTGTTTTAAATATATTTTGAGATAGGGCCGTTCAAACCGTTGTTGTGCCCAATGCCTGTAGCTTGTACTTTCCATTCTGCTCCACGGCGATAAATGCGGCAGAATTCAATTGCTGTGCAGGTAGAGAAATCTTCATTGAGCTCATACTTGTACAGCATATTATTTTGCTTCTCGTCATATATCGAAATATAGGAATCATCAACCTGTCCAAAATTTTGTCTTCTTTTCTCATGCTCGTAAATAGATGCTACAATAATTATTTCATGTACCTGTTTTGAAACTTTATCCAGGTCAATGTTCAGGTTCTCGTCGTCACCTCCATCGCTTACGTTTCCCGAAGTGTCATCAATAGAACCATGAACAGAAAATTCAGGATCTACTGGTCTTGTTTTCAACCTGTAATCATTCTCCCGGTTGGGATATTTTGAAGGGTTATAATGTTGAACGTAGAATAAATTATCAGGTGTTACTCTCAGATCTGAATTATAAAAAACCAAATAGTTCTCATTAATCACTTTTCCACTGGCACCTAAAAGGAATGCAGACACGTCGAGATCAAATTCATAATTCGAGAGACTTTCATTGGGCTCCCATCCCAGGCCAACCCGCAGTTTTGCAATGGACGCCGAAATAGATTCGGTTTGTCCTTTTACCAAGTTTAAAACCATTTGGAGAAAATTTAATTTTTATTAATGCAATGTGTTATTAGGAACAGCATTTAAGTTCTGAGTGATAGAAGTATTTTCGTTTTTAAAAGTAATATGCTACCCTTTTCTTTTTTACGGTAAACCGTAACCGGTAACAAAACTTCATTACGTTATTTTAGGCGATAGCCGGTACAATCTGTACGTTTTCATTCCCCTTATAAGCCTGTACCAAGCCATCAGAAAAATCAACATATACCGCAGGGTTCCCATTTGTAGAATTAGCAGCTTCCCCCAGCGACGCTTCATAGTATCCTTGGATATGCTTATCAATTTTACTCAGGGGCTTGAAATTGGCCCATGCGCCTGCATCCTTGTCGCTACCACAACCAGGTAAGATGTACAGTGAAGAAAGTAAAAGAAAAATGTTACACAGTTGAAAGGAGAGCGATTTAAGAAAACCCGCTTTTTTCTGTGGCTTTAATGCAATGAACATAACTATTAGTTTTGTTTGGTTGACATTTCAAAACTAACAGGTGGTTAGATCTTATTTTTACGGTAAACCGTAAGCAAAAGGAAAATTGTAAATTATAGCTAACCGGTCTCATCCCCCATGTTGCCTGCAATAGCCATTAGACCTCACCTTTTTTGAACACTGAACCCCTTTTCGTGTAATTGCCTTACATTGAGCGGAAGAAACGAACCTGTTCTTTCGCTTCAATGCGCTGCCGGTAGTATCAGTATTGGGGCCTACTCCTGAATATCTTGTCAATATATAGATAAGCGAATCAACTTTATTGTCCAGCCGGGCTACCTTTATTTTCAGATCGTTGACTTGGTTACTGTTAGAATTGCGGGAGGTCAACACCACAAGCAGAACAAACAGGGCAGCTATTATTTTCATGATGCAGAAGATTTCGCCTAAGAATTATTGAAATTATAAAGTCGCTACTGACAGAGCCCCCTGTCTACATATACTTTGGTATTATTAGTAGAAATATAATAGCAACCACCGCGTGGCCCGCGGATGTAATTGCGGGAAGTGGAATAGTTTTGTTTCTTTGGGGTCGATTTTTCATTCGGCGACGTATAAGAAGATCGCACCGGCACTGAATAAGGTATCTCTTTCTCAGGAGCATAGTCATAGTTCGGTATAAACTTATAGTATTGCCGGGACTTATAGACGCCCAACTCTGACCTGCCGGTAGTTAATTTGTCTAAGTCATCCACCAACTCAGCCTGATCGATGTAGCCAATTATATCTTCCAGCTTTACTTTTATGAAAGTTGAACCTTCACTGTATCCCAGCACTTTTACATAAGAGCCTGCATAAATCCGGCCGATCACTTTGCTGCTGATCGCCGGCTTCTCCCGAAACAGTGCATATTCTTTATTGACAAAATAAAATCCTCTAATCCGATCCAGGTAGGCTATACTATCCGCGGTTTTTTGCGCCACTATTACCTTTTGCTGATTTTGTAATTGTTGCGCTGAACGCTCCGACGAAAGGACACTGTCCTTATCCATCTTGTCACGATCCTTCCATTTTACTGTACTGTTTTTATCCAAACCAGCAGGAATACTTATCTTCTGCTGACCGGAAGATGAAAGTACTGACAAAATAACTACGATAATTAATGAGCACTTTTTCATGAGTACGTTTTTGCAGTTAATTTAATTTTTCAGAAGCCCGGGCTTTTAGCCATAACAATAAAGGCTTACTGAAACGATCAGCATGCAATTTAAAAATCCTTAACGGGCTCAGCTTATGGTTTCCCGTAACAGCCTTACTTGTATAAGTAAGACATTCGTCTGGCCTAACGGAGTATATGCGCTTACCGATAGCTCTTATATTGTTTCTTTTAATATTGCCAGCCTGTAAACAGCCCGATAAGGCCGTTGAGCAGAAGATATACGTCTGTGTAAGCAGTACAGCTTATGCATATCACAACAACTCAAACTGTCCGGGCCTTAAGAGCTGCACGCACAAAATCGATACAGTGGACATCAGCACGGAAAAAGTAAAATATAAAAGACGGCCCTGTGGGTACTGCTATTAACTTCATTTTGCTGAATCCGCCATAAAATAAGTCCTGATGATATGATCAGTAATTGGTTTCAATACCCGGTTAGTCTCCATTGGATGATTTCCTCCTGACGTATAACATTCGATCTTATCATTCAGCTTTATGTACCATACCTTTCCTATAGAGTTAAAAGTAATTGTATCGGTATTCATTATCCTTTTAAAATGATGCAGCTTTGCTGTATCAAGTGCAATAATGGTGGCATCTCCCAATTTGGCGGTGCAGGATATTTGTTCATAATGATCATTATTCCAATACATGCAGGCTTCATTTGATTGCCCTCTTTTCATTTCCCAAAACAGGTACGCGCATGCACACAGCAAGATGCATATGATCAATACAGGCACAATCTTCTTTCGCTTAGTCGTCTTCTTTTGCAAAACAGGATCGGGCGCCTTTTTTACCTCCGTGGTTTCTTCAGCCTTTCCTCCATATGCTTCTGATTTAGGCTCGCCCACCTTATCTGTTACCTCCACTCTCTTCCCATTTGCCGGGGCTCTCAGCTCGTCGAGATCATCATTGTAATTCACCCTGTCATCATATGGTCGTGGTTCAAAATCAATAAGCCAGGCGAGCAATTCAATAACTCTCGAGTCCGGCTTACTTGTTTCATTATCGATAAAACTGCGCAAAGGTTTGAATTTATCGCACTTATTGATCGCCTTTTCATATGCCGCTTCATCTGCCTGTTGCCCAAAAAATGAACTCAGTACGGCCTCATCTTTCCTGCTATAGCCTTGCCTGCATCTTACTATACACTCCTCTTTCAGCTTTGCAGGCGTTGGTTGCGATAAGCGCAGCGATAAAGTATTTGCACTCTTTTTTTTCTCCAGTTCCCGGTGTAAGCGTTGCTGATAGTCTAAAAACATTTGAATAAGATTATATGGTTTGTCGGATGTGTTTAGGTTAAACCCGGAAGAACCGGAATTCCACCGGAAGAACCGGAATTACCGGAAGCACTTAGTTATCACCCCTTTAGCTCACATTATTTTTGTTTCTCAATCAGCCGGGGCCCCATTAGCTACGGGGCAATCTGTACAGGGTTGATTTTTTAAGGTGGCGGATACAAACCGGAAAATTAAATGAAGGGAGGATGCTCCGGTTTGTATACAACATCTCTCCTCTTCACCTGGCAAGAAGCGCTTCCTGCCAGCCTGGTACCTGCACCGGTGTATTACCGGCTGCAATTTCTGTTAACATTTTAAAATTTAAAAAAATGCTTGAAATAATAATTGCATTTTATTGGGCACTATTTTGCCATAATCCTAACTGTACGCATACAGCGGCGGAACATAATTGTCCGGTTATTGTAACTACCAATGGTGATACGGGTGGCGAAACGGGAAATCCCCCGCCAAAACCACCAATACCTCCGCCACCACCTGGCGGCGGCAATTAAAGCTGACGAATAAGGCAAGTACTCCTTGCCTTATTTTTTTCCGCAACATTTTGCAGCACTCAATTTTATTTCTCTACTTTAGTACAAAACCTGACTTGAAAATACTTCTTATTTCTTTCATTGCATTTCTGGCAATATCCGGCTGCAGTAAAAAAGCAGGTAATCCGCCTGTAAGTACTGTCGTTTCCGACACAGCTTATGCAATATATATAAAACAGGACAGTACTACATTTTATAATCTTAATAAACTGGCGAACACCGAAAAAGACAGTCAGCAGGTTGCATACGCTTATCATTATATGGCACGGATGCAGGAAGAAGCAGGTGATAATTTCGGCAGTCAGGAATCTGTATTGTCATCCCTGCAGTATTTGAAAAAAGAAAAAAATAATGACCACTACCTGCTGGCAATAAATTATAATACCTTAGGTAATACAAGCCTGAATTTAAAACGGTATGATGAGGCAATAGTCTGGTACGATTCGGCCCTTCATTTTAACCCACAGTCCCGGATATATTATTTAAATAACAAGGCGCTTGCTTATCAGAAAAAGGACAACTTCAGTGAAGCAGTTGCTATTTACCAGGAACTACTTCATACAAAAATTGACAGTATAAAAGAGTATGCAAGGATATTATCCAATATGGCAAAATCAAAGTGGCTGGAGAACTCCTCTTATAACGCAGCACCGGAACTACATACTGCACTTGCTATCAGAAGATCAAAAAATGATAACCGGGGGTTAAATGCCAGCTATGCACATTTGTCTGACTATTTTTCCTCCACACGACCTGACTCTGCCTTGTATTACGCAAAAGAAATGTATAAAGTAGCCAGGAGCCTCGATAGCCCTGACGATGAACTGGAGGCATTGCAGAAACTGATCAAACTCGAAAATCCTGCCACAGCAAGAACATATCTGTACAGGCATCTGCAGCTGAATGACAGCTTACAAAATGCCCGTAACAGCGCAAAGAACCAGTTTGCACTGGTACGTTTTGATTCGGAAAAAAGTAAAGCGGAAAACCTGGTATTACAGGCAGATAACACCAATAAAAAAAACAGGATCGTACGGCAACGCTTTCTTTTCATCTCTTTGCTTTTTATCACTTTGTCGCTGGGGATTATTGCGGTCATATGGTATAAAAAAAGGAAACAAAAACTTCTCCTGGAGTCGCGCAATGCGATACAACAACAGCAATTAAAGCTATCAGCAAAAGTGCATGATGTGGTAGCCAATGGCCTGTATCTCATCATGTCGGAGATAGAGCATAAGGAAATAAGCAAAGAAAAAATACTGGATAAAATCGAAATCCTGTATGAACAGTCGCGGGATCTCTCCTATGAACTGCCTGTAAAGGCAGATGAAAGTTACCCGGAAAAAATCAATAATTTGCTGGCTTCCTTTTCCGGTGAAAAAACGAAAGTGCTGATTGTAGGAAATAACGAAGACTTTTGGAAAGATCTGTCACTGGAAATCCGCAAAAAACTGGAATTTGTTTTACAGGAACTGATGATCAATATGAAAAAACACAGCGGGGCACATCATGTGAGTATCAAATTAGAGCATGAGCAGGGTCACTATACTATCAGATACACGGACGATGGTGTCGGTATGAAAAATACAGTAAAACAGGGGAATGGTTTGGTAAATACGGAAACCCGTATCCGCAGTATCGGCGGCTCTGTTAATTTTGAACCAGGCGTACAAAAGGGCCTGAAAATTTTGATTTCCTTTCCAAACCACAAGTAATGATAACAAAAGTCCTGGTAGCCGAAGATCATGAGTTAGCGAATGTTTCGGTACAGCATACACTCGCAGAGTTAGGCATAAATGATATCGATTATGTACACTATTGTGATGATGCATTGCTTAAAATACAAACCTGTACATTGTCGGGCAACCCTTATGATTTACTTATTACAGATTTATCTTTTGACCCGGATGGGTCACGGCAGCAAATCACAGATGGTATAACGCTTATAGAAAAAAGTCGCGGGCATTTACCTGCGCTCAAAGTGTTGGTGCTTACTGCAGAAAGCAGGCCGGCTGTGATCGAATCATTGTTCCGGGTGAATGACATCGATGGTTATGTGCGCAAATCACGCAATGATGGCAAAGAACTGAAACTGGCAATTGAAACACTTGCACAAAATCAGCGCTATTTGCCGCGTCATATAAGCCAGCTGATAAATAAGCAACATGCGTACGAGTTTACCGGATTTGATATTGAAATACTAACGTTACTCGCAGGCGGTGTCAGTCAGAAGAATATTCCGGAGTACCTTCTCAAAAAGGACATTTACCCTTCCAGTCTTAGTAGCGTTGAAAAAAGACTAAACCATATGAAAACAGAACTCGGCTGCACAAAAAACGAGCAACTGGTTGCCTTCTGTAAAGACATGGGCGTTATATAGATCATTTTCAAATTTACGCCTGCGGGTTCCCGTAAAAATTCACGCTTTCCGTCCTTTATATTTGAGTTCTATCAAAATTTCAGATATGAAAAAGAGTTACTACGTGAATAAGAATGCACAATACAACGGTGATCATGAAGTACATGCAGAAGGTTGTATGTATATGCCTGCACCTGCGAACGCGGTATCCCTGGGCGAGTTCAGTTCTTGCCAGGACGCTGTGAAGGAGGCGAAAAAGCAGTACGCGCAGGTAAACGGATGTCGTACCTGTTCACCATATTGTCATACTTCTTAAAAAGAATCAGGCAATACTTCTTCTGAATAAGACTATATTTTTAACATTACCAACCTTAACCTGCTATGCTTACCGTCTCAAAGAAGCAAAACCTTCTCGGTGATCTCAAAACCTACCGGAAAAAATTTCTGGACGGAACAATCGTTGACCTGGACGAGTCTGGAACCAGGATCATGCTAAACAGTTTTCTCTCAGATGTCCTTGGATATAAACAACTCGAAGAAATAAAAACCGAGTACATGATCAAAGGTACTTATGCCGATTATGTGATCCAGATAAATAAGACCCGGCATTTCCTCGTAGAAGTAAAAGCACTTTCCTTTGAGCTTTCTGAAAAACACCTTCGTCAGACAATTAACTACGGCGCCAATGAAGGCATTGAATACGCGCTGCTGACAAACGGTAAATCATTTGAATTTTATAAAATAATCTTCTCGAAGCCGATTGCTTCTCACTTGATTTTTAGCGTAGAGCTGAGTGATGGCGCGACATTAAAAGCAGCTGCTGAACATTTGCAGCATCTGCACCGTGATAGTGTAACAAAAAAATCTTTCCGGCCGCTGTGGAATAAATGCGAGGCAACCGATCCTTATAACATAGCAGGAATACTTTGCTCGGAAAGTGTGATCAGTTTGGTTAAAAAATCAATCAAACAGAAGTTTGCTGAAAAATGTGATGACACTACTGTCATCGGCGCAATTCATAAAATCATCCAGGATAAAATGGACCCAGCTTTGATTAAACCTTTTAAAATAAACAAAGTAAAGGTTTCGAAGCCAAAAGATACAACAGTTAAAGTTGCCAGTGATGAGATAGTTGAATCAACCGCCGGTGAAGGATTATTGACTTAGTTTCCAATGCAAGACATCCCCAGGATCGGTCAGCTGGCTGATTGAAAAATATCATATGTATTAGTTAATTACTGATCTTAGCTCGCTATTTCAATCGCTGCACCACCCCCTTACTCAACCCCGTAAGCGCCATCATCTCTTCCCCCGAATACCCCTTCTCCTTCATGCCTTTCGCCATCTCTTTTGCTTTTTCTATTTTCCCTCTATTCACTGCCTCCTCCTCCACCCTCTTCCTCATCATCTCCTCTATCTTATACGGCGGCACATACTTCAAACTCTTCCCCAACTCCTCCAGCAACCCACTCTCTTCAAAACTATAATACCCCTCTTCCGTAATGATCACATGGTCCCGCACCGGCACATGCATGATCAGCCCGCATTGTATCAGGCGGTCGGTAATATCCTTGTCGCGGTCGGATGGTAGCAGATTGCCCGAGGGATGATTGTGTACCAGGACGATGGAGACCGCGCGTTTCTGCAGCGGCAGGCTGAATACTTCCATCGGTTCTACGATGGTCTGGTTCACACTGCCCATGCTCACGAGTTCGATATTCAGGATGCTATTGCCTGTGTCGAGACTGATCGTCCGCAGGTGTTCGCTATTGCGGTCGATCCTGTTTTCCCGACGCAGGATGCGTTGCATGATCTCGTAGATATCTGTGGGGTCAAAGATTTTGCGATTGTCTTCTTTTTTCAACCGGAGGTTCATTTTGGTAGCTTTAAAGTTAGTGAAAGAAGGTGAAGTCGTAGCTGCCGCGGGTATGCCGGTTGGATGATTTGTGGGTGTGGCTAATGCGTGGATAAACCGGGTAATTATTGTAGCACAAATATAATTTTTTGCAAGGAATGGGTAATGAAAAAAAGGGTGTTTTTTTCACTGAAAATGTCTAGGCTGTCACGCTTTTTTAGGCACTTGTTAGACTCTGCTGATATTTCTGTGAAAGTTTTGCTGGCTTTGCTATCTGCAATCACTCACACTCCTGGATTAAACACCCGTGCTGTCTGGTCTAATGTTTCCACGCATATTATCTTTTGAACTTGCCCGCCATTGACGGAAATAGAAAAGGCTGCCTCGCTTGAGACAGCCTTTACCTGTTTTATAAATTCTTATTTTAAAAAGCCTGCTATTTGATGCCACTATCGTCTCAATTGCTATCAAGATGATCTTTAAAAAAGTCCCTCGCCATCTTTGTAAGAGAGCTGTCTTTAAGTCTTTCTTTTACAATCTGGCCTATATTTTTATTCTTAACTCTACACAAAATTATAGTAGCTGTATAGGCTTTATCCAATATTCCTTTGGCGGCTTCACTTAATAAAATTTGTTCAGCTAGATCATTCGAAATCTGGTAATGCACTATCAGACTTGCAGAGTAAAATCGCAACTCCGCATCAGTACTTTGAAGATTGGAGTTGAGTTTATTTATATACTTGCTAAAAAACATGCTCATTCGTTCAGTCACTAAGAAATGCTCACTTGTTGTGGATAGTACTTGTATAGCCGTATCAGTTATTTTATCTACTATTTCTATGAGGCCGTCAATACCCTCAACCGTATCTGCAAGTTCACTACTTAGGGCCTTCTCAGTATAGCGCTGAATATCTTTCATATCGCTTTATTGGTTTTTTGTAATTTTAAGTATTCTCTCAAGCACGGCATTTTTAGGAATTACATAAACTTCATGTTCAGATCTCCCTCCCTTGTTGTAATTAATATACCATCCCGTAAACAATACCGCAAACCGAGGGTTGTTGTGAGGACGTCTCCGACTCCTCACCGGCCTCGCAGAGGCCGAAAAACTTCCAGCATTATAACTGTTTAAGTACTCTCTCCTGTTTAGTAAATCTTACTCACCCCAATACACCCCAACTACTTCTATACAATAATCTCCTAAGTCCTGGTAAAGATAATGCCTGGGCAGCCGATAAGAAAGGGCCCATTTAGAATTACAGGTTGAATAAAACATCACATAGACTGAGCAGCTTCGGCCTCTTCGAGGCCGGTGAGGAGTCAGAGACGTCCTCACAACTTTATATTTAATTATTCTTAAAGATCTGGGCATCCAAAGACCGAATACATGAACACTTCCAATAACAGAGGATGGGTTTGCAGTACCTCTTTACACAATTGTATGCCGCTTTTATCGGGCAGATTAATATCCATTAATGGTACATCAGGTAACTGCTTTGCCAGGAAAGCGTGGCAGGATGCGGCGTTCATGGCATGGCCTATACATTCAATGCCAGGTTCGTTTTAATAGTGATTGAATCACTTCTACCACCATATAATAATCATCTACGATAAAATGGGTTGTTTTCATTTATCAAGTTTATACCGGTACTTCTATATTTACTGACATGCCCTGTCCCGGTGCGGTTTGCACAGCTACGCTGCCATTGATGAAAGCTATCCTATTATAAATATTTTTCCAACCCATGCCTTTTTGCTGCTGCAGTTGGGTACTGTCCATTCCCTTTCCGTTATCCTCCACGGTTAGTTGAATAGGTGATGTTGTGTGTGTGTTAATTGTACCAATGCGGTAGTGGCCTTGCTATGTTTGATAGTAGTATGGATCAGTTCCTGCACAATGCGGTATATACTAATTGAAATGTTGCCAGGCAGTTTAATCCAAACCAACCGATTGTGTAAAGCCCAACACCCACCAGGGTAGTAGTATACTAACTAGTGTAGTTTTTTTCACCCTACAAAATAAGTGTTACTTGAAATAAGCGTCTTCCCTTTTTTCAGGGGTTTTTTACCGGCAGCAAAAATCCCTTTTTTAAAGGAGTGCAGGTGCCTTTTTTCAATCCCATATTTGTTGCGTAAAGCAAATGACATGAAACGGAGCATCGTATTTTTCTGCCTCTTCACTACCTTAACGGCTTTGGCGCAAAAGGAAAGTTTCGATATAGTTACCTACACTGCGCCTGTAAATTGGGCAAAGGAAACCCTTACCACGGTAGTGGGTTATTCCCGCACAGATGGCGGAAGCTGGGCTCAAATTAAAGTATATGCCAGCACTGCCAGCAAAGGCAATATAGATACCGACAATGAGGCCGAATGGCAGGAACTGGTGGCCAAACCACACCAGATTACCAGCACGGCGGAAAAAACGGAAGCCGCTGCTGAAGGTGAATGGAGTGTGATGAGCAGGAGCGGCATCTGGCAATTTAACGGACAAAATGTTGCCAGTATTGTTACTACCTACAGCAACGGCGCACGATGTGTAAGCGTTGTGCTGAATGCTACTGCCAAACCATACATGGACGAGTTTAAAAACTTCATTGCCGGTATCGATATTATATCCGGCAATCAGCCATCCGAAAACGATCACTCTGCCATAACCGACGTATCAACGGCCAACAGCAACCCGGTAATGGCTAAAAATGACGGCTTTACCTTCAATACCACCAACTTTGATGATGGCTGGACCAGCACCATTCAGGAAGACTGGGTGGAAGTAAATAAGCCCGGGATAAAAGTATTGATCCATTATCCCAACAAAACAACCGATACCTACTATTCCGATAAATCACAGGGCGACCAACAAGCATGGAATGTATTGGTTGCACCCCGTTATACGGCCATCCAAAATCTTACGGACAGGGGAATCCAGAACTGGCAGTCGGTTACCTTCTTTACCGCAGCTGGGCACGGGAAAGGCAGCGGTGAGAATGTAAATATCGTATTGTACCATAAAGCGAATCGCCGGTGCGACGGGAAATCTTGAGAAATAGTAGCGGCGACCACAGCCATTTTTGAAAACGAGTTTGCCGACAATTGCAGAAATAGAAGCAGAATTAAATACAGAATTTATCAAAAAGCCAGCGCCAAAACGATTGACTAAGAAAAAATCAAAGAGAGTTAGCAAGCGTGTCGGATAATAATTTTACAAAGGCAGAGTATTCAGAGTTTGAAAAAGAATGCCACCGCCTGGAGCAAGAAAATTCATACCTACGAAAATTATTAAACATTGCTCCTGATCAAGTA
>CAZGSG010000098.1:0-19702 GCA_964528095.1 uncultured Terrimonas sp. | reverse complement strand
TTTACTGGCTGGCAAGAATGATCGAGGGTGGCGAAGATGTTAAATTCATTGCACGCAGGTTGCTCATACTGGCGAGTGAGGATATCGGTAATGCAAATCCGACTGCACTGGTGATGGCCAATGCAACGTTTGATGCTGTCAATAAAATTGGCTATCCTGAATCAAGGATCATATTATCGCAATGCGTGGTTTACCTGGCGGCTTCGGCAAAAAGCAATGCGTCATATGCTGCCATCAACGAGGCGTTATTTGCTGTTCAAAAAAAAGGCGACCTGCCGGTACCTCTTCATATCCGCAATGCCCCGACCAAGTTGATGAAGAACATGGACTATGGGAAAGGTTACCAGTATTCACATAGTTATGATAATAATTTTTCTCCCCAGGAATATTTACCAAAAGAACTGGCTGGTACTAAATTTTATGAGCCAGGTAAAAACGCCAGAGAGGAAGAACTCAGGAAATTTCTGAAGGCTCTATGGAAAGAAAAGTATGGATACTAGGAATACCTGGAGGTAATGGTGATTTAAGAAATGTAAAAAGCTATTCGAAATATTCTCTTGAATTCACAGGACCATTGTAAGAATTACATTATTAAAACCCCGATTTCCGGCAACAAGCATAATTGATAAAATTGATAAAAGAAATGAATAAAAGGCTCGCCTCTGTAGTTATAGTAGTTTTATTTTGTATAAAACTACCCGCACAAACTATCATTCACCGGGATACCCAGATAGAAAAAATGGTGAGCGAAATATCAAAAGACTCCCTGCAATCTTATATAAAAAAACTGGTCAGTTTTGGTACCCGCAACACGCTCAGCAGTACCACGGATCCCAAAAGAGGAATAGGTGCCGCGCGGAACTGGGTACTTGGCCGCTTTAATGAATTTGCCCGGCAATCAAATGGCAGGTTGACCGCAATTGTCGATATAACCACTTTAGAGAAAGATGGCAGAAGGGTCGATACTTCCATATCACTTGGAAACGTGGTAGCCACCTTAAAAGGCACTGACCCCAACGACGACCGCATTTTTATCATCAGCGGCCATCTTGATAATATGCGGACAAGTGTAATGGACCGGATCAACGACGCACCGGGCGCAAATGATGATGCAAGCGGAGTAGCTGCAGTAATGGAGTCTGCACGGGTGATGAGCAAACAATCCTTTCCTGCAACGATCATTTTTGTAGCAGTAAGCGGCGAGGAACAGGGGTTACTTGGTGCAAACTATATGGCAGGAAAAGCAAAAGAGCAAAACTGGAATATAGAAGGACTGCTAAACAATGATATCATGGGTAGCAATAACAGCAGTGAAACAAATATCATCAACAATACCAAAGTCCGCATTTTCAGTGAAGCATTTTCTGTACTCGACACCGGCCGGGCTTTATCTACTATCAGGAACCTGGGATTGGAAAACGATGGCCGCTCAAGACAACTGGCCCGCTATGTAAAAGAACTCGGCGAACGATATGTAGATAACCTGGAAGTCGTAATGATCTATCGCAACGATCGTTTTCTGCGAGGCGGCGATCATACGCCGTATGTACAGCGGGGTTATCCTGCCGTACGTATTACAGAAATGAATGAAAACTATTATCACCAGCACCAGGATGTAAGAGTGGAAAACAATATTCAATACGGAGATCTTATTGAATTCATGGACTTTGAATATCTTAGAAAAAACACAGCAATGAACCTGGCCAGCCTCGCCAACCTCGCCAAATCACCTTCAATGCCGCAGGCTGTTACGGTAGAAACAAGAAAACTCACCAATTATACTATCATCAGTTGGAAAGCGCCGAAAAGCGGAAAAGTAAAAGGGTATTATGTGGTGATGCGGGAAACGACCAGCCCGGTATGGCAACGGAAATTATTTACAACAGAAACAAAGATCGAATTGCCTTATTCAAAAGATAATTATTTCTTTGGAGTACAATCGATAAGTGAAGAAGGCAATGAAGGCCTTCCCGTGATCCCCTCACCGGGAAGATAGGGACCATATTATTGATCGTAATTAACTTATCAGACAATCCTTCCTCATCTATATTATTGCCATATGATCACCTGGACCCTTAAAAAATTTGAAGCATTATCACCTCACGAACTGTATGCGATACTGCGTTTAAGAACAGAAGTATTTGTAATAGAGCAAAACTGCATATTCCAGGACATGGACAATAAGGACCAACATGCTTATCACCTGATGGGATGGGAAAATGATGAACTGATCGCATACACCAGGCTGCTTCCGCCAGGCATATCATATGAGATCTCCTCAATCGGGCGTGTACTCACTTCCCAGGCAGGAAGAGGATCCGGAGCAGGTAAACTGCTGATGCAGGAAAGTATCGACCAGCTTACGCGCTTATATGGAGCCGTTCCTATCCGGATTGGCGCACAGGTATATCTTAAAAAATTTTATGAGTCATTTGGATTTCTCCAGACAAGTGATATATATGATGAAGACGGTATAGATCATATAGAAATGACGCGCGATTAGCCAATTTAAATTTTTAACTAATATGGCATAGTGTAAAGCAGCCCGTGTTATTACACTGTATTTATATACTTATAATAATAAGTATTCTTCCTATTAAAAAAACATAAAGTCCTGAACGAAGGATATAAGTACACCGGTATCTTATATCCTTCATAACACTGCACATTTCGTAGAATCACTAAGTAGAAGGACTTTTTTGCATGCAATTATTAAAAAAAATTGGCAAAACATTCTTTGCAAACTCATTTGCATATCTATTTTAGTCCGGAAAATCCAATAGAAGAAAAACCAGAAATCCGAATCTATGAGTACCAGAATTTTACGCATTACACCCGCTGTGGTGTTACTGTTAGCACTAAACCTTTTTTCTTTTCGTTCGCAAGCCCAGTCCTTTACACCAGGTAATGGAAAAGTGGAAATTGGCGTAGGCCTTGGTCCCATGTTTTTCCTTGGTGATCTTGGAGGCTCTGCAGGTATAGGAAAGCCCTTTGTAAAAGATGTTGACTTTCCTATGACCAGGTTGAGTAAGTCATTGTTTGTAAGCTATCATCCGTCTGAATGGCTTTCATTCCGTTTAACACTTAATCATGGTGTTTTATCAGGTAATGATGCTGAAGCCCCAAACAAAGGCGGAGCTGAAGTTGACCGTCTTGAAAGAAACCTGAGTTTTAGATCATCCGTGCTTGAAGGATATGTAGCAGCGGAGATTTATCCGACAGCGTTCATTGAAAAGTATGATGGCCTTTTTGGAAAATTGCGCCCTTATGGAATTATCGGTGTTGGTATGTTCAAGTTCAACCCAAAAGCAAAATTGGGTAATGAATGGGTAGCATTACAACCCCTGCACCTGGAAGGCCAGGGAATGGCCGCATACCCAGACAGGAAAGAATACAAATTGGTTCAAAAAGAAATTCCAATGGGAGTTGGTTTAAAATATTACTTGAAAGACAATATGTACATAGGTATGGAAATACTGCATCGCCAGTTGTTTACCGACTATGTTGATGATGTGAGTACAGGTTATATCGACCCCGTTCTTTTTGATTCATACTTACCTGCAGCCGATGCCGCAAAAGCAAAAGCGCTTTATTATCGCGGAACGTATATCGGAGCAGTGACTAGACCGAATGATATTCAGTCTTACCAACGCGGAGACCCTACAGAGAATGACGCATTTTTTTCTACGATTATCCGTTTTGGCTGGAGATTGAATGGGAATGATGGAAATAGCAAGATCAGAAAACAATTAAGGTGCCCGGTATTCTACTAAGAGTACTCGCCTTGATCCCTAATACCCGAACCACTATGAAACAAAAGTTTACCCGCATTACTATGGCCTGTTTTTATTCAGGCATCCTGTTGATGGAACCGAATCGCGCGGCTGCTACAGACATTGATACCCGTATCAGCAAGTATGAGAATCCAGAAGGGAAAAAATCGCGGATACTAACTTCTTCATCCCGTAACAATGATGCAGTCAGAATTTATCCCGATGTGCTCAGGCGCACCATGCATGTCGTTGCCAAGGAAAACGAAGGTCGTAAAATAGACTTTTTCGTATTCGACCTGGAAGGCACACTTATACAGCATTATAAAATGAATCCAAAAGACCACGAAAAATTATCCGGTCTTGAAAGAGGCAAATATGTTTATCATGTTTTCTCCGGCGATGAGGAAACCGCTACCGGAAACTTCGAAATGCGATAAGCAGTTCACCGAAGTATGATTGAAACAAAATAGATCTTTAAAATATTTCCAAGGCTGTCCGGCAAGTGATAGAGAGCTTAATAAAATCTAATACCCTGGTTGATTAAACCCTGATCCGTTCTCTATTGGTACTCTCATTAGTATACATTTTATTAAATACTTTTTATCAATGCTTGCCGGACACCCTTTAGCTAGGAGTTAAAAGAGAGAAGGAGAAAAAGAGATTTTTCCCCTTCTCTCTTTTTTGTTTTAGACCTGTCCATTACACATAAATCTTCCATCTTTTAACCTAGCCATTCTTCCTATCCCCGGCTTTTAACAGCACCACTCTTTTACCCCTTCCCCCCCTTTCACCTCTTAGCTACATAAGATTAGGTATTGTTTCACCCTCCCCTACGTAATAGTATTGCGCCAATAAACAACCTTTGTTATGGATCAGCAACCTGTTACTCCACCCGCACAGCCGGGCATAAACCTGCATCAAAAAAAACTGTATTCGCTTATACTGGGCGCATTGGCTCTTGTGGGACTGATCTTACCCTGGGCCAAATCAGCAGGTTTCGGAGGCTTTGGCGGTGGTATTTCCGTCAATGGCTTTCAAGGCTGGGGTATCCTGTCTTTGTTTGGTGTTATAGCCGTCGTGATCTCATCCCTCAATGGCGACAAGACCAAGGCCTATGACCAGAACATGCTCTACCTGGCAATGGGCGGCTTTGGAGCTATCACCCTCGGTTCTTTTATCTATTTTATGCAGGTGACGGGTAATGCCGCCCTAAAGCCCGGAATCGGCACATGGTTCTGCACCATTGGAGGTACGATCGGTTTGTTATGGGTAACCAATACGATCAAACTAACCCCTACCCCGCCACCTTCTTCCAAATAAATAATAAACACAAATCAACCACTAATTATGCAACAAGTTAATCTCTTCAAAACCAAGCTATATGCGCTTGCAATAGCGGGTATTGGCCTTATCGGTATGTTCCTGTCATGGGCTACTGTCAACATCCCCGCGGCAGTCCAGCAACAAATGAATGGCCTACAGAATGGGCTCGGCAACCAGATGGGGGGAATAGGCCAGGTTGGCGCAACTGTGCAACAGACACAGAATGGTTTTGCAAGTTGGGGCTTTTTATCGCTTGCAGGTGTTGCTGGTGTACTGCTGGTGACATTTTTTATGGGCGATAAGACCAGGGACTATGACAAACAAACCAAAAATCTCGCGATGCTCTCCTTCCTTGCCATCGCAGGCGGGGCCCTGATCTTTATGCTTGTCTCGAATTCTGAAGGAAAGAAATACGCAGCCGTATTCCAGCAACGCGGCATCACTTACTCCTTCGGAGCAGGATTGTGGATAACAATGATCGCGGGCGGCATTGGGATCTTATGGCTAGGCGGCATAATCGATAAATTTTTTACTCAGCAACCGGTCGCTGCAAATACAGCACCACCAACTACCCCGACAGCATAATATTTACCATATAACCGCATTTTTGAACGTTCCTTCCGGCAGCAATGGCACCCGGGATGAACGTTTTATTGTTTAAGCTTTGTTAATTATAAAAAATAAAAATTGATTATATTGGTTCATAAAAATATCATTTATGAACATAATTGAAAGAATTAAAGGGATCCTTGTCAAACCCAAGGAAGAATGGCTGGTGATCAATGGTGAATCAACCAGCAGCAGCGCACTCGTAATAAATTACCTGCTGCCGCTCGCGGTAATAGCTGCACTGGCAACATTCTTTGGATTTTTCTTTGCACTCCCCAGTGGTTTTATAAAAATCGGTATTTACTACGCGATTTTTGCATTGATAAGCCTGGTAGTGGCAGTATATGCGACAGCTTATATTACAGATGCATTGGCCCCTTCTTTCGCGTCTGAAAAGAATATCAATAAATCGACGCAGCTGGTCGTGTATAGCGCAACACCGGTATTCGTCGGCGCGCTATTGGGCCTTTTGCCCCGTATCAGTTGGTTGGGTTTGCTGGCAGGGGCTATCTATTCTATTTACCTGCTATTCCTGGGAATTCCTGTTTTAAAGAAAACACCTGAAGATAAAACCCCGATCTACCTGATCGTTATTTTGCTTTCAGCGGGCATTATTCACTGGTTGGTTGGATATATACTTGCCAAATTGTTTGCGTCCTCGCTGGGCTATGGCATATTTATGGCTCCATTTTAGATTTGCCCGTACCGGATAATCTTCAACACTTTTTATAAAAACGAATGGTTTATATTTTCTCGGCTGAGAAAGTATAAACCATTTGTTTTTGAGGACGCTATCAATAAAATTCTATCAGCTAAGTTCCGCCTTCAGAAACTCGGCCGTAAAACTCTCTTTATTCTTCACCAGGTCTTCGGGTAATCCTTCAAATAAGATCCTTCCTCCTCCATCACCGCCTTCAGGTCCCAGGTCAATGATATGATCCGCTACTTTGATCACATCCATATTATGTTCGATCACCAATACAGTATTGCCCCGGTCTACCAGTTTGTTCAGTACATCAAGGAGGTGACGAATATCTTCAAAATGCAAACCCGTTGTGGGCTCATCCAGGATGTAAAAAGTTTTTCCCGTGTCCCGCTTACCCAGTTCAGTCGAGAGCTTTACACGCTGCGCTTCGCCGCCGCTCAGGGTTACGGCTGATTGCCCAAGGGTGATATAACCCAGTCCCACCTCTTCCAGCACTTTTATTTTCCTGTATATATACGGTATAGGTTGAAAGAACTCCACTGCTTCTTCCACGGTCATCTCCAACACATCAGCGATCGATTTTCCTTTATACCTGATCTCAAGGGTTTCGCGGTTATATCTCTTACCATTACATTTTTCACAATGCACATATACATCCGGTAGGAAATTCATCTCGATCACGCGCATGCCACCGCCTTCACAAACATCACAGCGGCCACTTTTTACATTGAACGAAAATCTTCCGGCATTATAGCCCCTGATCTTTGCCTCCGGAATAGAAGCAAATAATGTTCTGATCTCTGTAAAAAAACCACAGTATGTAGCAGGATTGCTTCTCGGTGTACGACCGATCGGTGACTGGTCTATTTCGATCACTTTATCAATATGCTCCAGCCCCTTCAATGATCTATACTCAAGCGCCAATCCTTTTGATCCGTATGCATGATGAGAGAGAAGCGGGTATAGCGTCTCATTGATCAGGGTAGATTTACCACTTCCGCTAACACCACTTACCACGATAAATTTTCCCAATGGAAATTTTACGTTTACATTCTGCAGGTTATTGCCTTTGGCTCCTTTTAGTTCCAGCACCTTGCCATTTCCTTTTCTTCTTTCTGCCGGAAGATCTATTTTTCTTGTACCATTCAGGTATCCCGATGTAATCGTATCCAGTTTTAATAGTTCAGATGGAATACCCTGCGCTACTATCCTTCCTCCATGATGTCCCGCTTTGGGTCCAACATCTATCAGGTAGTCGGCAGCCAGCATGATGTCTTTATCATGTTCCACTACCAGTACACTGTTGCCTATATCACGAAGATTTTTCAACGCGTCGATCAGCCGGTGATTGTCCCGTTGATGCAAACCAATAGATGGCTCATCCAGCACGTAAGTGATCCCCTGCAACTGCGACCCAATCTGGGTGGCCAGTCGTATACGCTGCGATTCTCCGCCACTAAGGGTTTTAGAAGTGCGATTAAGTGTAAGATAAGTAAGGCCTACATTCAGTAAGAACTGCAATCTTTCCCTGATCTCCTTCAGCACATCTTTTGCTATCGTCTTTTGTTTATTATCGATCCTTAATTCTATACCATCAAACCAGGCATAGAGATTATCGAGGTTCATATTGCTCAGGTCCGCAATATTGCGGTTGTCTACTTTAAACCACAGGCTTTCCTTTTTAAGTCTTGCTCCACCACATTCATCGCAATGTTTTAATTGCATGTATCCTTCTGCCCAGTCACGCAGCCCTTCGCTATGCCCGTTATTGAACCAGCGCTTCAGCATATTCACAATGCCCTCATAAGGTGCCTGGGGATCAAACTGTGCGTTCTCGAAGTCGATCTCTGCTTCAATGCCTTCTTCATTACCATACAATAATATGTTCAACGCTTTTTGAGGAATATCTTTTACCGGCTTTGTAAGCGAGATCTTATTTTTCTTTGCTATTTCCTGGGCCTGCCTGAACACATATGCTTCTCGTTCCCCGCCAAGCGGCGCTATACCTCCTTCACTGATACTCACAGCGGGATCTGGTATTACGGCTTCCATATTAATATGAAAAGTAGTACCGAGTCCTTTGCATACCGGACAGGCACCGTAGGGAGAATTAAACGAGAATGCGTTGGGCGAAGGCTCTTCATAACTGATGCCCGTATCTTCACACATCAGCAGTTTGGAGTATTGAATGATCTTGCCTGCATTATCTGTTCCGGAAGCCGCTTTCGAAGATTCTTTTGCCTTCAGTGTTTTTTTGCGCCCCTGGCTTGCATCATTATCCTGATCTGCAGATGTTAGCAGGAACATCAGATCCTTTCCCAGCTTCAGGGTCTGTTGCACGCTCTGGCTTAAACGTGCCTTCAGTTCGTCAGTTACCTGCAGCCTGTCCACCACCAGTTCTATATCATGGATCTTATAACGGTCTACCTGCATCTTGGCCACGATGTCCTGCACTTCGCCATCCACTCTTACTTTCAGAAATCCTTTTTTTCGTACATCTTCAAACAACTCGCGGTAATGTCCTTTTCTACCACGTACAAGTGGCGCCAGTAAGCTGATCTTCTGCCCATAAAACCTGGTGAAGATATTCTCAACGATCTCTTCTTCACTCCACTTCACCATTTTTTTACCCGTGTTATAAGAATAGGCCTCTCCTATTCTTGCATATAACAACCGCAGGAAATCATAAACTTCCGTAATAGTGCCAACAGTGGACCGGGGGTTTTTATTGGTTGTCTTTTGTTCTATAGAAATAACCGGGGAAAGCCCGGTGATCTTATCTACATCGGGACGTTCCATATCGCCAATGAACTGGCGGGCATAGGTCCCGAAGGTTTCCATATACCTGCGTTGCCCTTCCGAATAAATGGTATCGAATGCCAATGATGATTTACCGCTACCACTGATACCGGTTATTACAACCAATTTATTCTTGGGTATGGAAATATCTATATTCTTGAGGTTGTGCACTCTTGCGCCGAACACCTCAATGGCTTCGCCTTTGAAAGGAGTGCCGTTTGAATCGCTATCTTTTGTAATCATAAATTTTGGGGCCACGAAGATAAAACAAGCAAAGGAGGGAAAAGTTATCAATATTACCGACGTATACAAGGAATTTTTACTGTTTATCTGCGGATAAATACCTCAAAAATGAGGGGGTTGAGAGATTTTTTCCAGGTTTTGGCTAAAAAAAGCATTTCTGGCATAATATTTAAAAGGATATAGCCAGAAACAAAAAATCATCAATTTTAAAAATAGAACTTATGAAAAGAACCCTTTTAATCGCCGGTGCAGCAATCCTTTTTTCAGCTGCAGTAAACGCCCAAACCGACAGTACGCCAACACAGCAGCCTGTTAAAACAGAAACAGTAAGAACAGACAAATACAATAACATTCCTGCTGATAAATATAAAATGGCGCCAATGCCGGAAGCATTGACAACAGCTAAAGTTTTTCCTGTATTAGGTAAGTATACATTGACTGATAAAGAAGGCGCTACTTCTGAAGTTACTGTAAGCCAGGATGAAGCAAATAAAGGAACCATCTGGATCGAAGGTCTTCCTACAGGTAAAATCAAAGCCAATCTTCGCAAATCACCAGCCGTATACCGTATACCTACACAAAAAGTAGGTGATGAAATGGATGAAAAAAATGCGAAAGAAGTAGCTGAAGGTGTGTTGATCTATGATAAGGACAACAATACAATGAATGTATGTATCGGTTGCAAATTCAACGCAGAAGATCCTGCTGTCGCGTTTACTGCTCCCGCTGAGCCAGTAGTGGAAGAACCAGCAGTACCAGCTAAAACATCAAAGACTTCTAAAAAAGCTGTAGCCAAGAAAACAGTAAAAGAGCCTAAGATTAAAACAACTTATTTTACCGGAACAAAGCAGATTGAAACAACAGCTGCGGTAGCTCCACAACAATAAGTAGTTGTAAGATATTTCATAATCAGACATCCATTGAAAGATTGTAAAGGGGTTGCCAAGGCAACCCTTTTTTTATGGTCAATTCAAAATTCAAAAATGCACTCCGATAGTCGGGGTCTGTTTTTGACTTTTGAATTTTGACTTTTGAATTACCCCCCGTTGTTTTAAAATTTTTTACAAAAATATTTGGACATCTGAAAATTCTGCGCTTATCTTTGTGGCAGTTCTTTACATCCCGGACTTGTCCGGGACACTTATCAAGAAAGGCAGAGGGTAATGGCCCGATGAAGCCTTGACAACCTATCTCTTCCCTGTAAAAGGGAGTGAAAAGGTGCCAATTCCAACCCGACGGAAGTCGGGACAGATAAGTCAGATTAATCGCTTCAAAATATCTTCTCTGAAAATATTCAAAGCTCATCTGATTCATCGGGTGAGCTTTTTTATTTCTATTCAATGAAATAAAGGGTCTCCCCGCTAATTATCGTTTGCTTACCTGATAAGTGATGTAACTGTTTAATCAAATTTTCATCACTTTCCCGCATAGCGGGATGTCTAAAACAAAAAACGATGAGCAACACAGCAACACAGGTAATTCACAGCATTCCCGTTGATCCGCAAACTGGTGCTATTTCAGTGCCTATTTATCAAACTTCTACGTTCGTACAGGAAGCTCCCGGCGTCAACAAAGGATATGATTACGCCCGTAGCGGTAATCCTACAAGAGCAACACTTGAAGATGTTATTGCCAAACTGGAGAAAGGAACCACAGGCATCGCGTTCGGAAGCGGTCTTGCCGCCATTGATGCAGTAATAAAATTATTGGAAAGCGGCGATGAGATACTGGCTGTAGACGATATCTATGGAGGCGCTTTTCGTCTCTTTACGCATATCTACCAGAAATTTGGCATCAGCGTAAAATATGTTGACACGACCAATGCGGAAAATGTATTTGATGCAATAACACCAAGAACAAAACTCATCTGGATCGAAACCCCAACCAATCCAACATTAAAAATATCCGATATCCAGGCTATTGCAAAGATCGCGAAGGCCAGCAACTGTTTACTTTGCGTGGATAATACTTTTGCGTCACCCGCATTACAACAACCTCTTACATTGGGAGCTGATCTTGTAGTGCACTCCGCTACCAAATACCTCGGCGGCCATAGCGATCTTATTGCTGGCTTAGTGGTAACAAGGGAAGAAGAACTGGGAGCCAGGATCAAATTCATACAAAATGCCAGCGGCGCCATTCTTGCGCCATTTGACAGCTGGCTGGTGATCCGTGGAATAGAAACGCTTAATCTTCGTGCAAAACAACATAGCCTGAACGCACAGGCTGTCGCGGAGTTTTTGGAAACTCACCCGGAGGTCGATAAGGTTTATTACCCGGGACTGTCCTCACATCCCAATCATGCTATCGCCAAAAAACAGGCGACCGGCTTTGGTGGCGTTGTGTCCTTTACATTGAAAAATGATACTGAAGCCGCCGCAACTGCATTTGTTACGTCAACACAATATTTTAAACTGGCCGAAAGCCTGGGCGGCGTTAAAAGCCTGTTATGCCACCCGGCCCAGATGACACATAAATCCATCCCTGCAGAAAAAAGAAAAGCCGCGGGCGTAGCAGACAGTCTTATCCGCCTGTCGGTTGGATTGGAAGAAGCTGAAGACCTGGTAAAAGATCTTGAACAGGCATTTGAAAAATCAAACACTAACAACCGTTCTTTAAAAAAAGCATTAACAGTTCATTAAGCGATAAGAAAGAAGAAAATTTGTTCAAACAGAATTACCCTACTACTTTCGTAGGGTAATTTAGACGCAAAAAATGTTTACCCAGTCACATATCCTCTCTTTTTACTCCATGACTGGTTGTTGCGTCTCCTGTATGTGCTAATACATTCTTTCTTTCTTTGGGAGCAACTCCCTTTCTTACTGATCATTTGTTATAAAATTATTCACTCAAAAAAAAGCTTCATGTCAACCAATCATCGTTTCGAGACGCTACAGCTTCATGCGGGCCAGCAGATCGATCCTACAACAAAATCAAGGGCGGTACCTATTTACCAAACAACTTCGTATGGTTTCGATAGCGCCGAACATGCGTCCAATCTTTTCAGTCTAAAACAATTCGGGAATATCTACTCCCGTATTATGAACCCCACTACGGATGTGTTTGAACAACGTATCGCTGCACTGGAAGGCGGGGTAGCTGCGCTTGCAACTGCTTCGGGACAGGCTGCACAATTTCTTGCATTAAATAATATCCTGCAGGCGGGTGATAATTTTATAAGTACCTCTTATGTATATGGAGGCACTTATAACCAGTTCAAAGTCGCTTTTAAAAGACTGGGCATTGAAGTACGTTTCGCAGATGGCGACGATGTGGAAACATTTGTACCGCTGATCGATAAGAATACCAAAGCGATCTATCTTGAAACGATTGGTAATCCTAAACTGAATATCCCTGATTTTGAAAAATTCGCCGCGCTTGCCAGGGAATACGATCTGCCACTGATCGTTGACAATACATTTGGCGCGGCGGGCTATCTCTTTCGTCCACTGGAACATGGCGCTAACATAGTTGTGGAATCTGCAACAAAATGGATTGGCGGGCATGGGACCAGCATAGGCGGTGTTATTGTAGACGGCGGTAATTATAATTGGGGTAATGGAAAATTCCCCCAGTTCACCGAACCCTCCGAAGGTTATCATGGTTTAAAGTTCTGGGATGTATTCGGAGAAGGTAATCCACTGGGGTTGCCAAATATCGCCTTTGTTATTCGTGCACGGGTAGAAGGACTTCGGGATTTTGGTCCTGCATTAAGTCCGTTTAATTCTTTCTTATTGTTACAAGGTCTTGAAACCTTGTCATTGCGGGTACAGCGACATGTAGACAATGCACTGGCGCTGGCGCAATGGCTGGAGCAACATGATGATGTGGAGTTTGTATGGTATCCCGGCTTAAAGAGTAATTCCTATCATGAGCTGGCTAAAAAATACCTGGTCAATGGTTTTGGCGGCGTCATACAATTTGGTATAAAAGGTGGCATAGAGAACGGACGTAAATTCATCGACTCTTTAAAACTGATCAGTCACCTGGCCAATGTGGGTGATGCAAAAACATTAGCGATACATCCGGCCTCTACTACGCATGAACAACTGAGCGACGAAGAAAGAGTAAAGGCCGGTGCTTTACCCAACCTTGTACGTATCAGCGCGGGTATTGAACATATCGAGGATATTAAAGCAGATATCGAACAGGCTTTTGCCGCTGTATTTTCTAAAAAATTGGTTTCGTGATATGATCACTGTTTTTAAATACGATCAGCCTTTCAGATTGGAGTCAGGTGAAACCTTACCAGGGTATCACCTGGCTTATACTACCTATGGAAAGATGAATGCTGCAAAGGACAATATAGTCTGGATCTTTCATGCGCTGACTGCCAACAGTAATCCTGCTGAATGGTGGCCCGGCCTGGTGGGTGAAGGAAAATTTTTTGATCCCAGCAGGTATTTCATTATTTGCGTGAATAAGCCAGGCAGTCCATATGGAAGTATATCGCCGCTTAGCAATAACCCACAAACGAATGAACCTTATTACCACAGCTTTCCTGTGTTCACGATCCGTGATATCATTCATTCGTTTCAGCACCTGAAAGATCATCTTGGTATCCGCAAGATCCTGATTGGATTGGGTGGTAGTACCGGCGGCATGCAATTGTTGGAATGGGCTATTGAAGAGCCCTCCTTATTTGAGCATATCGTTCCGATCGTCACTAATGCCGCCTTATCTCCCTGGGCCATCGCTTTTAATGCTTCACAGCGGATGGCAATAGAAGCAGACACGACCTGGCTGGAGAAAAGACCAGATGCAGGTCAGAAAGGCCTGGCAGCAGCAAGATCGATTGCCGTGTTATCCTATCGTCAATACGCAGGTTATGATATCACTCAACCGAGAGACAAAGCATTTGTACCTCTTAACCAGGGCGTGGTGTATGCGGCAGATAACTACCAGCGCTACCAGGGACTAAAACTGGTAAACAGGTTCAATGCGGTGTGTTACTACCGTTTGAGTCAAAGCATGGACAGTCATGATGTGGGAAGAAATCGTAATGGTGTTGAAGCGGCACTTCAAACCATTACCGCAAAAACACTGGTGATCGGTATCAGTTCCGATGTGCTTTATCCAATAAGTGAGCAGGAATATCTTGCTGAAACAATTCCCGGCGCTTCATTGTTGAATATAGCCAGTGATTTTGGACATGATGGATTCCTGCTTGAATATGAAAAAATAGAAAGTTCTCTTAAAAAATTTATCGAAGAAAAAACATCACATCATTTAAAAATAGTCAATCAGTAAAATGGAAGCACATAAGCAGTTAACAATCGGGTTATTCGGTTTTGGCGTAGTGGGAGAAGGATTGTATAAAGTATTACAGCAAACACCTTCTTTAAAAGCGACCCTGAAGAAAGTTTGTATTAAAAATCCCGGGAAGAAAAGAAACGCCCCCGATTCCTTATTTACTGCAGACAAAAATATCTTACTCAATGACCCGGAAATAAATGTGATCGTGGAAGTGATCGATGATGCGGACGCGGCCTTCCAGATCGTATCTACAGCATTAAACAATGGGAAAGATGTAGTAAGCGCCAGCAAAAAAATGATCGCTGAACACCTGATTGAACTGCTTGCCCTGCAACAGCAAACAGGCCGTTCATTCCTGTATGAGTCGGCGGCCTGCGCTTCCATACCGGTCATTCGTAACCTGGAAGAGTATTACGACAATGACCTGTTGCATTCTATCAAAGCCATTGTGAATGGCTCAACTAACTTTATACTCACCAAGATGTTTGAAGAAGGGCTTGACTTCAAACAGGCATTGATACTGGCACAGCAACTTGGCTTTGCAGAAAGTAATCCCAAACTGGATGTAGAGGGTTTTGACGCGGTGAATAAATGGACATTTTTGCTGACCCATGCGTATGGCATAACCGCTTCTCCTGACCAGATCCTGTTCAACGGCATTCAGAATATACAGGGCGGCGATGCCGTAGTAGCCAAATCAAGAAACCAGCAGATCAAACTGGTGGCACAGGCAAAAAAATTACAGAATGGAAAAGTAGCGGCATTTGTGCTGCCGCAATTCGTAACGGCCAATGATCATCTTGCATTTGTAAAAAATGAATACAATGGTGTAGTGATAGAAAGTGGTTTTTCCGATAAACAGTTCTTTTATGGCAAAGGCGCCGGCAGTCTTCCCACCGCGTCGGCTGTATTAAGCGATATTTCCGCATTACGTTACCAGTATAAGTATGAATACAAAAAACTCTATCACCATACGCCGCATGAATTGAGCAATGATGTATACCTGCGGGTATATGTGAGTTTTGACGATCTTGAACTCGTTCCCCGTGAGCGTTTTGAATGGATAGAGGAATGGCACTCACAGGAAGAAAGAAAATACCTGGTGGGAGTAGTTTCTTTTGAAGAATTAAAACAACATACCTGGTGGAAGGAAAATAATACTTCGTTGATACTGGCAGCAGACCCGGTAATAGAAGATGTGGAGATCAGGAAATTAAAGAAAAGAAGCCTGGAACTGGCGGGCCTGATATGACCGGGATCCCTGCAAAGAAAAAGAAGCTTTATTGGGGAGGGGGTTCTCTAAAATTTGTTTTAACACGGAATCACTGGTGATCATTCTTTTTATTTATGCAGAACTATATTCCTGAGTTTCGTTTATAATTAAAATTCAAAATAGGGAGGCACGGATCAATAAGAAATGTACTATTTTTTTTTAACCCTCCGTGGCTCCGTTTTTAAAGATATCTCCAGCTGCAATACCTGAAATTTCTCCGTGATTCCGTGTTAAAACTACTTTAAGCCGGTTAACATGGAGCTTGCGCCAAAGCTTCAGCGTAGGCGCTACGCTTGCGCCAGAGCTTCAGCGTAGGCGCATGACGGCTGATACAGGTGATCATTCTCTTTATTTATACAGAACTATATTCCTGAGTTTCGTTTATAATTAAAATTCAAGATAAGCAGGCCGGACTCCCCTATTCCCGGACGCTTTAGCAGCCGGTTTTTTACCTGTATCTTTGCGGCAATTCTCCAATATGAAAGAGTTATCTGTTGTCATCACTGTAATGAACGAGGAAGGTAATATTAAACCCTTGCTGGAAGCAGTACGGGAAGCATTATCAGCGTTCGATTACGAGGTATTGCTTGTAGACGATGGTTCAACCGACAAGACCGTACAACAGATCCTGGAATATGGGGATGACAGGACCATCCTGGTCCAGTTAAGAAAAAACTATGGCCAGAGCACGGCGATGACGGCTGGTATCGACTATTCCAGGGGCAGGTACGTGGCTTTGCTGGATGGCGATCTTCAAAATGACCCAACCGATATTCCGGCCATGCTGGAATTGCTAAAAAGGGAGGACTGGGATGTGGTAGCCGGCAACAGGAAAAACAGGAAGGACGGATTTATCCTGCGCAAGATCCCCAGCAGGATCGCTAATGCGCTTATCCGTCGCATGACGGGCGTATACATCAAAGATTATGGATGCACACTAAAGGTGTTCAAGCGGGAGATCGCTGAAGAACTGGGACTATACGGCGAGTTGCATCGTTTCATCCCTGTGCTGGCTAAACTACAAGGCGCGAAGATCACGCAGGTAGATGTAAAACACCATGCAAGACAATTCGGTAAAAGTAAATATGGCATCAACCGGACATTCAAGGTCATGAGTGATCTTGTACTGATGGTTTTTATGAGCAAATATTTACAAAAACCCATGCACCTTTTTGGTACGATCGGTTTTATTAGTTTTGGAATTGGCGCGCTGATCAATCTTTACCTGCTTATATTGAAGATCATGGGGCATGATATCTGGGGCAAACCCTTGCTTATCCTCGGACTCATCCTATTACTGGGAGGTATCCAGTTCATTACGATCGGTATCATTGCAGATATAAATGTGCGCACTTACTTCGAATCGCAGAATAAAAAGACCTATACAGTCAGGAAAGTATACCAGGGGAAAAAGGAAACGAGTATCTCTTTGGATATTACGGTCTGATTATTTCATCAGGATATCACGGTGCTGCAGAAACCAGTCGTAGAATTTTTGCAGACCGTCTTTTAACTGGGTTCTGGGATCATATCCTAATAATTGTTTGGCTTTCGAGATATCTGCAAAAGTCTTCGGCACATCACCCGCCTGCTCCGGTAGTCGCTCGATGATCGCTTTCATTCCAATCATTTCTTCTATTGCCGCTATCAGGTCTTTTAAAGAAATAGTATAGTTATTTCCAAGGTTGATGATCTCGAAATCGGTGCCTGTATAATTCATTGCTCCGATAATCCCCTGTACCGTATCTCCGACAAATGTATAATCCCGGCTGGTATTACCATCGCCGTATACCGGGATCGGCTTACCTGTAAATATGTTCTTTGTGAATTTATGAATGGCCAGGTCAGGTCGTTGGCCGGGGCCATATACCGTAAAGAAACGCAAAGCCAGGAACCGGATGCCAAAAAGCCTGCTATATACATGCCCCTGCATCTCCCCTGAAAGTTTGGTGCTTGCATATGGACTGATCGGCATCAATTGTTCTCCTTCTTTCCAGGGAAAATGATCATTCACTCCATATACACTGCTGCTGGAAGCAAATACAAATTGTTTTACATTATTTTCCTTTGCATAGTCGAGCATATTCTGCAATCCAATAACATTAGCGTGCTGGTAAGCCATCGGGTTGAGTATACTTGGACGCACACCCGCCTTGGCTGCCAGGTGTACGATTGTATCCACTTTATCACCAATGATCCCAGCAAGCTCTTTGCTGCTGGTCATTCCCAGGTCCTTTTCAATTAAACGGAAATTCGGGTTCTCCCTGAAACTATCTGTATTAAAATGTTTTATTTCGGAGGAATAAAAAGGGTCGAAATTATCAATACAGGTGATCCTGATACCTTCTTCTTTTTCAAATAAGGTATTGATAAGATTACTGCCGATAAAGCCGGCGCCGCCCGTAATAAGATAATGCTTCATAGTCTCCAAGAACATACAAAATTAGGTATATAGGCGCTATCTGGCGTATCGATTTATTTAATGGGTCATTTCTCTTTTTTCAATTCAGTTTTATTCGATTTTATGCATAATGTTTTAGCTTTACCCCGGATCGGGTTTGTGGCAGGCTTGTCACAAAAAAGAGGCATTCGCCCGGCAAAACCCGGACCAGGTCCAGGTCCGGCATTTAACAGCTAAAACATAAACATGAAGATCATTCACCAGGTGCACCCTGAAGATTTCAAGAACTATAGTACACAACAGATAAGAGACCGTTTTTTACTCGAATCACTGGTAGTAGCCGATAAACTTGAATGCGTATATACCCATTATGACCGCATGATCGTTGGAGCAGCGCACCCCGTGAACACTACCCTGGAACTGGGCATTTACGACGAACTAAAATCAGATTATTTCCTGGAACGTCGTGAAGTTGGTATTATCAATATTGCCGGTAAGGGAACAATCAGTGTAGATGGAGAGAAATTCGAACTTGAAAAACAGGATTGCCTGTACATCGGTAAGGGAAAACAAAAAATATCGTTCAGCAGCAACGACAAAACCAACCCTGCTAAATTTATTTTCTTCTCCTGCCCTGCGCACCAGGAATATCCTGTCAGGCTGATGAAGCCAGCCGAAGCATTACCCGCGGAATTGGGTAGTCTTGAGAATAACAACCATCGTACAATCAACAAATACATACACCTGGCTGGAATCAAAAGTTGCCAGCTTGTATTGGGTGTTACTAATTTTCAGAAAGGAAGCATCTGGAATACGATGCCAGCCCACCTGCATGACAGGAGGATGGAATCCTATTTCTACTTCGACCTGCCGGAGAACCAGCGTGTCATCCATTTTATGGGCGAGCCTGATGAAACAAGACATATTTTTTTAAATAACGAACAGGCAATTTTATCTCCTACCTGGAGCATACACAGTGGTGTGGCCACCGCCAATTACTCATTTATCTGGGCTATGGCAGGAGAAAACCTGGTATTTACCGATATGGACCCTGTACCCGTACAATCATTAAAATAATTATTCAACATATACTATGGTTAATTTCAGAGTTGATGGAAAGCTTGCCCTGGTAACCGGTAGCACACGCGGCATAGGCCTCGCCATTGCCGTTGCACTGGCTGAATCCGGAGCAGATATAATCGGTGTTAGTTCCAAAATAGAACCGGGTAGTGAAGTGGAAAAAGCCGTTATCCAAACAGGAAGAAAATTTTATGGATACCAATGTGATCTTACCGATCGTAATTCATTGTATTCATTTA
>CAZGSG010000097.1:0-19803 GCA_964528095.1 uncultured Terrimonas sp. | reverse complement strand
TTAGCTCATCCGTTCATACAAATAAAGAATAAACAGATAGCTCAGCTCTTCCTTATCTCATTTACTCCTTAGCTCTGTGTGAAACCTGTTGCTGTGTTAGTGATGCAGGGGTAAGAAAGACAATTCTTCAATCTCTACTACTATAGAACTTAAGTTATATTAATCGAAACAGAATGGCTATTCTAAAATACGCTGTGTGAAATCGCTGGCTGTAATTTTGAGGTTGAGCATTCACATAGAGCAAAGGAGATAATGAGCCAGGGAGCACTTTCGCCGAATTTTACTTAATTCTCTTGTAATAAAAGTCTGAGTTTTTATAACTACCCATATCCATACCCTCTATTCTCGCATGCATCGCATCATTAGTTGGCAGCTCGTAGATGATGCGTTGCGGATAATCGTGCTGCGGGTTATCGAAGGAAAAACTATTGGCATCCGTCTTCAATAATTTAAACAATACCGGTTGCCGGTTATTCTGGTCCTGTACAATCGGAATATAAAAAATGTCATTTCCTTTTTTCAGTATCTGGACTTCTTCAATCAGCAGGGTATCGTTATTGTTCAATAGCCGGTAACTACGACCTGCGAGACTGCTGTCATTTACCTGCCGCCAGGTTTCGTATAATACGCCCTTGCGTGATTCCATGCTCCAGGTGCCTTGCAAAGCGGTAAGTTTTTTAAACGAGGCACCCGCATCCTGTGCGATAGCCTGGCTGGATACCAGGACCAGTAAATAGACAAACAAGCTTCTTTTCATTATATAAAATTAATAGCTCAACACTTTGCCGTTTTCTTTTTTTTGCCATGCGAGCCGCGGTCGATAACTTTTTTTATATAGTCGGGCGCATAGGGCACTTTACAGGCCGTACCACCCATATCTACTTCCACATTGCCGATCTTTTTACCAGTAGCCACTGCATCTTTTGTAACAGCCTTAATATAGCTGCCAGCGGCAATCACAAACCCATTCATACAATAACGCACCCTGTTTGGCGCGGCGGCGATCTCTTTTTCTATTCTTGTAAATAATTTTTTAATAAGACCGGTATCGAGTTTTTCGTCGGGCCAGGTAGCAACAATGGCGTTTAAAGTAGACCAACCGGAGGAAGCTATATCGGCTTTAGGAGAATCGATCCATTTCATGGCCAGTGTCCAGGCATTTTCATTTTCAGCAGTTACCCATGGTACACTATACTCACCGATCATCGACCATCTGGCTGTTTGAACCCAGTTCTGTAATTGTTTTGTGGTCATCTTTGCACCATTGGCCATCAGACCGGCAAGGTATTGCGCGTCACTAATGCCGGAGTCATAGAGGTCAAGAGCTATCTCCTGCTGATTCTCTTTGATCTTTTTTTGGATCTTTTTAAGATCTTCTACCTTGGTTCCATAAAAAGGTTCTATTGCACCATGTTTGATCAGCACTTTTTTGGTGTTTTCGCTACCGGCTTTTTTTATTTCTTCCAGTACTTGTTTTGTTGTCATATTGTTGATCATTTAAGGAAATAAATAATGTTCAGTATCCGGGAGAGACCAGTCTAAGCTACTACAACAGGCCGGCGACGGGATAATGCCAATGCAGAAATAATCGTCACTATCAGCCCTATCACGAATACTGTAGCGCTCATCAGTAAAAACTGCATCCCAATATTATCGAATATATCTTTTTGCGATTGCAATTTCTTTATGGCTGCATCCAGCTCCGCGGCCGGGGTGGTCTTCGTAAGTTCGTCTTTCATGTAATTAAAATAATCATTTTTCCAGCCGGGATTAAACACTTCAGTGTAAAGGATATCAAAAAGCCCAAAAATACTGCAGGTATCAACACGATCGGCACGCCAATTTTTAGCCCTTGTCCGAAATTCAGGTAGCCACCGTTTACCTTATCTCTATAATGACGGATGCCTAGAAAAACAAAGATCATTGAGAGGATCATGGTCAGGTAACCTGTCGATCCGGCAGTTGTGTAATCCACATTATGCATTACAATAAAGGAGTGAACAGTGGTTAGTACAAGAAGCGCGAGCATGGCGTATATTCCATACCTGAGGATTGTCAGTTTCATATAATTTATTTTAAAACAAATTACTTCCGAACCCAGGCAATGCCTTCCTACTTTAGTATGAATTGTATCCAACCAAAGGTGGAATTATCCCATACTTTCACTTCTCAGGCGATGATCTTTTTTTCCTTTGCGATCTGTATGGCCTGGGTCCGGCGTTTGGCATCGAGTTTAAAAAGGATGCCTGATACATGACTTTTGATAGTACTTTCTGAAAGAAATAATGCTGAGGCAATCTCCTGGTTACTTAGCCCTTCCGCCATTTTGACAAGCACTTCCTGCTCACGTTGGGTAAGGCCGGATTTCCTGATCTGTTCATAATTTATGGGTGCATCATTGGCGGACAGTGATGAGGTAACAGGTTCCTGCCGCGTTCTCCTGTTATTAGAATAAAGACCCGCAAAGAAAAAAATAACAGCGGCTATGGCCACAATGACCTCCAGTTTTACATTCCCTTTTATAAAACTCACTTCTGCGATATAAAAAAGGATCAGCAGGCAAAGAATGAGTAAACCAAAGCCGATAATGATTGGTCGCATCGGGGCGCATTTAAAGTCAAATGTAGAACTTAAAAATGGCCCCCGATCACCGGGAGCCATTCTGCTATTAGAAAGCTTTTTTCCATTTATTATTGTCCCGGTTAAAATCCGGAAGCTTTTTGTCAGGATCAAGAATCACTTCTTTGATCTGGCTGGTAGTCTCTACCGAAAATGTCCATTCTGCACCTCGCTGCCATACTTCCACAGGCAGATTGATGGTATGTTCTTTTCCATTCGATTCTCTAACCAGTACAGTCACGGGCATTGGCATTTTTTCAAGATTTTCAATCGTGATATCGGCGCCATTCTCCGGTTTGTCTTTTATGTATTTTACTCCTTTTACCGACTGATCGAGTTTCCAGGTATTCAATACCCAGCTTCTCCAGAACCAGCCAAGATCTTCACCGCCTACATTTTCCATCGTATGAAAGAAATCCCATGGAGTGGGGTGTTTGTAAGCCCAGCGCTGTATGTACTCCCTGAATGCTGCATCAAAACGATCAGGGCCCAGCACTGATTCTCTCAGCGAGGTCAGCATCTGTGATGGTTTCAGATAGGCTGCTACACCCAGGTTATTTTGCTGTATCACATCAGGAGCATTAAAAAGACCGTCCATCTGGTCGCTAAATGTATACTTGATCATCATCGGCGATAATGGGTCTTCAAAAAAACTGGCCCTGTCGTACTCGCCTTTATTAAATGCTTTTGTTGAAAGGGTATTGATGAATGTATTGAAACCCTCATCCATCCAGGCGTATTTTCGTTCGTTGCTTCCCACGATCATCGGGAACCAGGTATGACCAAATTCATGATCTGTTACATCCCACAGGTCCTTGCCCATTGACGTATAACTGCAAAAAACAATACCGGGATATTCCATACCGCCAACGATACCGGCTACATTCGTAGCAGCCGCGTAGGGAAATTCAAACCATTTTGCGGAATAATGTTCTATAGAACCTTTTACCATTTCAGTGGAACGGCGCCAGTCATTTCCTTTTTTATCTACGGCGCTTTCAGCCGGGTAGGCACTTACTGCCAGCGATTTTTTCCCGCTTGGAAGATTTATACGCGCCGCATCCAGTATAAACGCTTTTGACGCGGCCCAGGCTACATCCCGCGTATTTTGAATGCTGAACTTCCAGGTAGAATTTGTTTTCTTTAACTGCGCATTTTTATCGGTCACTTCTTTTTCACTGCGAATGATCACCGTTTTGTCGCTATTCTTTGCCTCATTATATCTTTTTTGCTGATCAGGTGTAAAACAATCCTGTGGATTTAGCAATTCCCCTGAGCCCACAACGATAAGATTGGAAGGCGCTGTAACTGTAAATTCAATATCGCCGTATTCCAGGTAAAATTCACCGGCACCAACATAGGGCAATACATTCCAGCCCTGCATATCATCATACACACACATCCGGGGGAACCACTGTGCTATTTCATATACCCAGCCATTCTTTGTATTGAGTCTTCCCATACGATCAGTGCCATACTCCGGCACTGTAAAATCAAACTGTATGTTCAGCTTTATTTTTCCTCCTGTTGATTTTACTGCATCCTGTAACCAAACCTGTAAACGCGTATCGGAAACATTATATTTAGGCGTATATTTTTTACCGTTGTATTCAACAGAGATCGACTTGATCACATCTCCATCGGTAAAGCCGCCATTCGCCCATCTGCCACCAGTCTCGGTAGTTGTAGCTGAGCCACGGGAATCTTTTTTATAGATATTCTGGTCCAGTTGCAGCCAAAGGAATTTCAGGTTGTCGGGACTGTTATTCGTATACGAGATCTCCACATCACCATTTACTCCATGCCTGGTCGTATCCAATGTAGAATTGATCTTGTAATCAGCACGATTCTGCCAGTATTTCGGACCCGGTTCACCACCCGCAGTACGGATATCGGTACCCGGGTAAGGATAGAAAAGAGGATTAAATGCTTCCTTCGCATTATAAGTGGATTGGGCAAAGGAAATAAAAACAGTCACGGAAAGAAAGATGCTGGAAATTAGTTTCTTCATGCTAAAATTATTGATAAAAAGTCCATGTAAGTTAAAGCAAATGCAGGCAGACCCGCTACCGTTAACATGGTATTTATAAATATTGACAAAAAATAAGGATAAGTGGAAAATATCAGGGGAATAATGCCTCTGCCTTCGCCACACTTTCTGGTTTTCCTACGTCTACCAGCCTGTCAGCGCTATGATCATAACCCATGATCCGGTGGTCTTTCGCGAGCTCCAGGTATACATCAATCAACGAGAACTTACCGGTAAAAGGCATCAGTTTAAAGATATCGTATTCAAAAACCACCACGCAGCTGTATGCTTTTTGAATAAGCCCTTCTTTTTGTATGGAAATACGTTCTTCTCCTGTATTATTATTGCGCCAGCCACATAATCTGTCCTGTGCATCAAATAATAAATAACGGGAAGTCGCACGGTTTGTTACGGCAAAGGAAATAAGTGGATTATGTTTTTCATGAAATGCGATGAGCTTGCTGATATCGAGATCAGTTAAAATGTCTACGTTACAGGTAATGAACCGTTCGCCCGGGGTAAAAAGGTCTTTTGCTTTCAACAAGCCTCCGCCTGTCTCCAGTACTTCCTTTGTTTCATCGCTGATCAGGATATTGCTGCCCCAGCCATCATTTTTATTTACCGCATCAATTACCTGGTCAGCAAAATGATGCACATTGATAATGATGTCTTTTATTCCGTATTGCTGCAGGTATTCAATATTACGTTGCAATAAGGATTTCCCGTTTACCGGCGCAAGCGCTTTCGGATGTTTTTCTGTCCAGGGTTTGAACCGTGTACCCAGCCCAGCGCCAAAGATCATTGCTTTCATGTGTGCATTTTTGTTTTTGCTAATCATCGGCAAGTGAACTTATGTACTTGTTGAACTACTAACCCTGTTATCCTTTTGCCGGAAGTTCATTGATCCATTTCTTTTCATCCTGCACCATATGCGTCAGTTCAATCTTTACTTTGAACTTATTTCTTAGATGTCTTGCCAGTGCATCAGCTGCATATACACTGCGGTGTTGCCCGCCTGTGCAACCAAAACTCACCATCAGGCTTTCAAAATCACGTTTGATATAATCTTCAACCGTTGTATCTACAAGATCGAACACACTATGCATGAATGGTTGCATTTTTGTTTGTTGTTCGAGATAGTCGATCACTTCCTTATCCCTTCCGGTCTTTGTTTTCATCGATTCTATCCTGCCGGGGTTGAGAATACCGCGACAATCAAATACAAAACCACCGCCATTTCCACTCATATCCTGTGGTAAGGCCTTGCGGAAAGAGAAACTACAGATCTTTACTACAAGCGGGGTCTTATCTGTAGCCTGAGTAGGGGTAAATTGCTGAATGATCTCGTCCGCTACACATATATCCAGCACTTTCCTGAACTCTGGCAGTGTAATGCCGATACGTTTGGTCTCGAAGAACTCTTTAAGATTTCGAAGAGCTAAAGGAATGCTTGTGAGAAATTGGGCTTTTCGCTCAAATAAACCACGAAATCCATAGGCGCCCAGTACCTGTAACAACCGGATCAACACGTAACCATTGTACTGTGTACGAAACGTATTTCTTTCCAATGGGCGATGGATCAGTTTTTCAAATGCGTTCATGTAGTCGTCGAGCAAATTATTTTTCCAGTCATCGGGCAGATTGGCTCTTGCCTGCCACAGCATGGAAGCCACATCATATTGCGGCGCCCCTTTCATACCACCCTGGTAATCGATAAAATGTACTTCCCTGTCTTCCGTCAGCATGATATTCCTGCTTTGAAAGTCGCGGAACATGAAATATTTAAATTCAGTATGTGTCAGGTAATTACTTAACGCTTCAAAATCATCGATCAGTTTTTGTTTGTCATAGGGCTTGCGTAAAGCATCGAGAAAATAATATTTGAAGTAGAGCAGGTCGGCCATGATGGCCTGTTTACCAAATTCTTTATTGGTCAGGCATTTATCATAGTCCAGTCCCTTGTCTCCTTTCACCTGTAATGCGGCAAGGGTCTCCAGGCTATTCTTAAAAAGAGCATATACCGGTTGGGTAAAACCATCCCTCTCCAGGTTGTTTAGTAATGAGTCATTCCCAAAATCTTCCTGCAGGTAGTAGATGCGGTCTTCACTGATGGCATATATTTCGGGAACAGCAAGTTGTTTTTCTTTAAACTGTTTGGAGAAATAGAAAAAACTTTCATTCTCTTTCACATTAGCGCCATAGGTGCCAATGACAGAATGATCGGTGTCATGTAAACGAAAATAACGTCGTTCACTGCCCGATTGAGGTAATACATCCAATGAAAGAGGAGCTTTGCCTTTCCATTGCACGTATAATGCGTTGATCTTTTCTATAATTTCCTGCATGATCGCAAAAATATGTCAAATCAGCACACAGCCGTCAGCAATGCCTGAGCCATTCATTTAATACGGCCAGTTCACGTTCTTCCACCACACCGATCTTCAGTAAGGCTTCGTATGCATTATGTACATTATCTTTTACGGTTGTGTTGCTCATCGCTTTTATAACGGCTTCCATCGACTTTTCCGTATGCAGGTACATGGGCACTTCGCTTTCAAAGTCTTTGAAATAATCGTGTTCATTCCTTTTTTGAACTACCGTTGCTTCGGTAAAACCGAGCCGGTATCCATGCTGCCACAATACCGGTTGGGCTATAATGCCCCGCAGGATATCTGTGAAGCGAAAAGTAACAAATGAAGGAAGGAATAATAAAGGGAATAATTCTTTCCGGATAGCGGTATTCTGAGAGTTAAATGGACAAATGGTTCCTTTTTCCAGTACTACCGGTTCTTTTTTAAGAAAAGTACAGGGTGTATTGGAGGTAAGGCGGTAGATCGCGTCCACATCGGGATCTTCGTCGGCCAGGCCCTGCCAGATGCCTATTTGCTGACTGGTCTTATCTTTCTGCCATTGCAATTTATCCCTGCTGTCATTGATATTTCTTAACGGTAATCCTCTTGGCCAGATGGGTTGTTCGCTAAAATGATGATAGATATTTACCCAGCCAAGATTTTCTTTTGAAGTAGTAAAACGGCCTTCGAATGCGGGGAAGTCCCAGTCCTGGTAAGGGATATTATCATCATCCGTATCAATGATTATATCGGCGCCCTGCTGCATGGCATAGACATAGCCGAGCATTTTGCGCCCATAATGATTATAAGGAATGGAATTAGCAAAAGAGGCAGCCAGTGATACCTGGTCGTCTATATTCAGGTAAGTGCAGTTTTTATAATTCCAGTCGGCGGGGGTCTTTTTATCACCCACCACTACCAGCTGGTAATCTTTTAAAGCAGCAAATGTTTCAATCGCTTCTGTAGGCTGGAAGATACTGGTGATGACAATGAATTTTTTCACAGGTCGTTTTTCCATTTAGAAAGTTTGACAGGATGGTAAAATAATTGCTTGGCCGGAAAGTTTTTCAAAAAAGCAGACAACTGGTGATTGTTATCTTTTTCAACCGCTTCGATTTCAGGTACGGTCCAAAGTGCTTTCCCCTGTAACCGGAGATCTTTTTCCTGCATGATCTTTTCGGACGACAACAATAATGCTGTTGGAATGGCTATTTCTACAAAAAGCCCAGCCGCCGCCATGATACCGCAATAACGGCAGAAGTCAAAAATGCTTTCTTTGGTTACCACTACCATATCCGCATAGGAGCCTGCTACCGGGTAGGGAAGTTCCAGCTTACCATTCTTTTTATGCGCTTTCCATTTAAAACGCCAATGGTATTGCTTAAATAAATAGTATTCCAGCCATTTTTTCGCTGCGGGTTTTTTGTCGCCAAAAATATTTTGCTGTGTCACGGGTTGTACGTCCAGCCCATGTTTCCTGAAACGGACCACCGCTTCTTCCCTTGAAGGAAGTTCTCTTTTTATCTCGGCTCCCTTGCGGTTGCTAAAAAAATCAATGCCTTTGAACGTATGCCACCAGGGGTTTCCTGCCAGTGTATGAAACTGTATGAACTCCGGTACAAAATCTGTTTTTTCAGTCAACCCTGTTTGTTCCAGAAAATTATGTTCATTCAGCAACGGATTGAGTATACAATCATCGCCAACAAAAATATAATGGGTAAAATCTTCCTGGTAAAACCGGTTATAGCCCTGCGCAAAAAAAGACTGGAAATAATGCGAGCTTTCGTACACCGGTATCACCTTAGGATGATCACCGTTATAAAAAGGCACCAGGAAATAAATATGTGAAAACCGTCCGGCATAGATCTTTTCGAGCACAGGGATGTTTTTGTCATACCGGTGGTTAAATACTATGATAAGGCAGGGTTTGATCATATAGGTCGGCAAAAGTAGAAAAAAGCGCTGGGATTAAATTTTTAAAGAGGATATTGGATATCAGATATTTGATGATAAGCGTTTAGCATGAATTTCTCTTAAAGTAAGAGCGTTTCGGGGTATAATATCTGCCATCCAGCATCCAATATCTGACATTCGGCAACCATGTATTTACCAGAATCAAATAGTAAACCTAAACTAACACCCGTTTGTATCCACCTGATTTTGTTATTTTTGCTCTCCTGAAGGCAACTATATGGATTACCGACCAATTAATAAAGTAAGGATCGTGACGGCTGCATCGTTATTTGACGGCCATGATGCCGCTATTAATATCATGCGTCGCATTATGCAAAGCAAAGGCGCTGAGATCATTCACCTTGGGCATAACCGCTCCGTAAAAGAGATTGTGGAAACAGCGATAGAAGAAGATGTGCAGGGGATCGCTATTACCAGTTACCAGGGCGGACATGTTGAGTTTTTTAAATACATGAAAGACCTGCTGGAAGAAAATGGCTGCGGACATATAAAAATATTCGGCGGTGGAGGTGGCACCATTTTACCGGATGAGATCGAAGAGCTGCATAAATACGGTATTACACGTATTTACTCTCCCGACGATGGAAGACATATGGGCCTGGAAGGAATGATAATCGATGTGATAAAAAGCTGCGATATCCTGCTCAATGGAACAGGAAATTATCAAACGCCATTGAAACTGGAAGAATCCACGGATATCAGGAAGATCGCGAGAAGCATCACCAATGCAGAAAACGGAACAGAAGCAGAACAGGCTTCAACTCCTGGTAAAAAAGACGAGAAAATAATTTCGCCTGTGCTTGGGATAACCGGTACAGGAGGTGCGGGTAAGAGTTCTGTGACAGACGAGATCGTTCGCCGCTTTCTTCAAAACTTTACCAATAAAACCATTGCCGTCATCTCGGTCGATCCTTCCAAAAAGAAGACCGGTGGCGCATTACTGGGCGACAGGATCCGGATGAACGCAATATCTCATCCCCGCGCATATATGCGCAGCCTGGCTACACGGGAAGATAATGCGGCGCTGAGCTCACATGTGCAGGAAGCGATTGATGTCTGCAAAGCGGCAGGCTTTGATCTTATCATACTGGAATCTGCAGGTGTGGGGCAAAGCGACGCGAGCATCCTCGACTACTGCGATGTGAGCATGTATGTGATGACACCGGAATATGGCGCGGCCACACAATTGGAAAAGATCAATATGCTCGACTATGCGGATCTTATCTGCATCAATAAATTTGATAAGGCCGGCGCGCTGGATGCATTGGCTGATGTAAAAAAACAATACAAAAGAAATCACCAGTTATTTACTGCAAAAGACGCGGAACTGCCTGTAGTAGGAACCACTGCCAGCAAATTCAACGATGATGGGGTGAACCACCTGTTTGAATTGTTATTGAAAAAAATAGAAGGAAAAACGGGGATCAATTTCGGCGAATATCATTTTTCTGAAACAGCCAAGGTCTCACAGGCGATTATTCCCTCCAATCGTACCCGGTACCTGAGTGAGATCAGTGAACAAAGCAGAAGTTATGACCAGTTGGTAAAAGATCAGTCGGTAATAGCTTCCAGGCTTTACCAACTGCATGGTGTACTGGAAACGCTGGGTACAAAAGCCAGTGAGGACATGATCAACCTGTTGAAGGAACAGATCGCCTTTTATACCGAACAGCTTACGCCTGTAGCGCGAAAACTGATCTCTAACTGGAAGGATAAGGTAAAAGCGTATGAACAGGATTATTATGAATACAAGGTGCGGGATAAAGTGATCAGGCAGGAAATGTTTACTACCAGCCTTTCCGGAACAAGGATCCCTAAAATTGTATTACCAAAGTATAAAGACTGGGGTGATCTATTAAAATGGCAGGGACAGGAAAATGTGCCCGGCAGCTTCCCCTTTACCGCGGGTGTATTTCCATTAAAAAGAGAAGGAGAAGATCCAACAAGAATGTTTGCAGGTGAGGGCGGCCCTGAAAGAACCAACAGGCGATTTCACTATGTGAGTACCGATCAGCCGGCAAAACGGTTGTCTACTGCATTCGATAGTGTGACATTATATGGCGAAGACCCCGATCTGCGTCCTGATATTTTTGGGAAAATAGGCAATAGCGGAGTAAGTATTGCCACCGTAGATGACGCGAAAAAATTATACAGCGGCTTTGACCTTTGCGATCCCAAGACATCCGTATCGATGACCATCAATGGCCCTGCGCCAATATTGCTCGCGTTTTTTATTAATGCGGCGATCGATCAGCAATGTGAAAAGTATATCATTCAAAACAAACTGAGAGAGCAGGTAAATCAGCTCATCGAATCAAAATATACAATAGAAGACCTTCCCCGGTATATAGGCACAGATGGAAAAGAAGTGATGCCGGTAAAAGGAGGAATGCAGGGGGCGTTGCCAGTGGGCAATGATGGATTGGGTCTGCGTTTATTGGGATTGTCCGGCGCAGATGTTTTGCCGGATGATGTTTACAGGCAAATAAAAGCAGCAGCCTTATCACAGGTACGAGGCACTGTACAGGCCGATATCCTGAAAGAAGACCAGGCGCAGAATACCTGCATATTTTCCACCGAGTTTGCATTGAAACTAATGGGTGATGTGCAGGAATATTTTATTAAAGAAAAGGTCCGCAATTTCTATAGTGTTTCAATCAGCGGTTATCATATTGCCGAAGCAGGGGCTAACCCAATCACTCAACTGGCATTTACATTGTCCAACGGGTTTACGTATGTGGAATATTACCTGAGCCGCGGAATGAATATCGATGACTTTGCACCCAATCTTTCTTTTTTCTTCAGCAATGGGATGGATCCCGAATACAGTGTGATCGGGCGGGTAGCAAGACGTATCTGGGCCAAAGCCATGCGATATAAGTACAAAGCCAATAAGCGGAGCCAGATGCTAAAGTACCATATACAGACCTCTGGCAGAAGCTTGCACGAGCAGGAGATCGACTTCAATGATATCCGTACTACGCTGCAGGCCCTGTATGCGATATACGATAATTGTAATTCGCTTCACACAAATGCATATGATGAGGCGATCACAACACCCACAGAGGAAAGTGTACGACGCGCGATGGCCATCCAACTGATCATTAACCGTGAACTGGGCACAGCTAATACGGAAAACTTTATCCAGGGGTCTTTTGCTATTGAAGAAATGACAGACCTGGTGGAAGAAGCAGTGCTGGCCGAATTTGACCGGATCACCGATCGGGGAGGCGTATTAGGTTCTATGGAAAGAATGTACCAGCGAAACAAGATCCAGGAAGAAAGCCTTTTCTACGAACACCAAAAACATACCGGCGAATTGCCGCTTATCGGGGTTAATACATTCCTGAATAAAAAAGGAAGTCCTACCATTATTCCGGGTGAAGTGATCCGGAGCACAATGGAAGAAAAAGAACAACAGATACACACGCTACAGGCATTTCATAAAAGAAATGAACAGCGATCTGCCGAAATGATCAAACGATTAAAAACGGTTGCTATCAATAACGGAAACCTGTTTGCGGAGTTGATGGAAACGGTCAGGTATTGCTCATTGGGACAGATCACTCACGCGTTGTACGAGGTGGGAGGGCAGTATCGCCGTAACATGTAGCTAAGAGTTAAATGAGGGAAAAAAGATCAAGGAGAAATTCTCTAAAACAGCAATTACTTTTAAGATCTGCACAGAACTTAAAAGTAATTCCATTTTAATTAAACCATTCTCTTTAACCTTTTCCCCTCATTTACTTCTTAGCTGGCGCGATCCTTATTCGATGAAATACTTTCTATAAGTGCCTTTGTTTCGTCTTTTGTCTTGTTTATTTTTTTACTTAGCCTTTCCAATAGTTCTTCCTCTTTGCCAGGTGTGTATACCAGGTCTTCATCTGTAAGGTCGATGTTATTTTCTTTCAGACGTTCTTTTACCTCATCCCAGGGTCTTGATAAATTTAAATTGCCCATTGTATTTTTTTGAGTTGATTAAATAAAAAACCACCGGTTGCCCAGGTGGTTGAATATATATGGAAACAGCTCACCTGTTAATGCGAATGAGCCGGAGTATATGGTGCTGGCGAATGTTTGCCTTCTTTTATTTCTTCAATCATTTTTTTATTGAAAGCATCGAGATCTGCGGGGCTTCTGCTTGTTACCAGCCCATTGTCTGTGATCACTTCTTTATCTTCCCAGATCACACCGGCATTTTCAAGGTCTGTTTTGATAGAAGGATAAGATGTCATATTCCGGCCGCTGATCAGATTGGTCTCAATTAATAATTGCGGGCCATGACAAATAGCTGCCACAGGTTTTCCCTCCTCCAAAAAATGTTGAGCAAATTCCACACAAGCTTTATTTATCCGCATCTTATCGGGATTAATAACACCACCAGGTATCACCAATGCATCGTATTCTTCGGGCTTTGCAACAGACAGTTCTTTATCGACCGGTAATTCTATTGACCAGTGATCATGGTCCCAGGCTTTTACTATATCCTTTTGCGGGGAAACGATATGTACTTCTGCTCCTGCATCTTCCAGCGCCTTCTTTGGACTGGTGAGCTCTATTTCTTCAAAACCATTTTCTGTAAGTATAGCTATTTTTTTTCCGCTTAGTGTTGCCATGGTATCCTGGTTTAGGATACTTAGTCAAAAAGGATACCACTATCCTTATTTTTTAAATTTCCCAGTGCAGGGATTCACTTTGAGCGGGGAATACTGCTTGTGTAAACAGCAATAAAAAACGCCGGCGTTCACGAACAGGGACGCCGGACTGAAAATTAACTTATAACCGGGAAGAGCTCTTTTCATCAAGCAACCACATCGACTTTTCTGCAGTCACATATTGCACAGGAAATACTTTCTTTGTTTTTTTACTGAACACCGCGTTGACTACATGGGCTTTCTCCTCACCCGCTACCAGGAAGATGATCTGTTTGGAGCGGTTGATAAGAGGATAAGTGAACGTAATGCGCCATGTTTGTTTATCTGCTACCCACACCTCTTTTATGGCGCGCCTGTTTTCAACAAGCACCGGTGTGTTTGGAAACAGCGAAGCTGTATGACCATCGCTTCCTGTACCCAGCAGCATCCAGTCGAATGAGGCGGGTTTAGTTCCAAAGAATTTTTTGATGCTTGCTTCATACTGGCGCGCGCATTGGTCCGGACTGCCACTGGTCGGCACAGCAAAAACATTTCTTGGAGGGATATCGATATGATCGAGCAGGCTTTTTTTCACCATATTGTAATTACTGTCTGCAGAGGTATGCGGCACAAAACGTTCATCACTCCAGAACAGGAAAACATGTTTCCAGGGGATGTTTTTGCTAAACTCCGGCGTTCCCAGTATTTCATACAATCTTTTGGGCGTGTTGCCGCCAGAGAGCGCTACAGAAAACCGGCCATGTTTGGCAATTGCCTGGTGGCAGGCAGCTATAAAAAAATGAGCAGCGGCAACACTCATTGCTTCGCTGTCTTTCCAAATTGTTTTATCAGCTATTATCTTCATATCAGTGGGTTGAAACTTCAATCGTTGAAACCGGTGGGCTACAACAACTGGTCAATCAAGAGCGCATCTCTTATTTCTGTTTTATTGTCTTTTTAAGAATCCCATTCTGAGGTAATAATGTCCAGTTACAACCTTCTGGTTTTATCAATGCCTGTGCGGAAGATGGTCCCCAGCTTCCGGGTTCGTAATTAGGAAAACGTACCGTTGTATCTTTTTTCCATGCTTCAAGAATAGGCGTTACTACTTTCCATGCTTCCTCTACCTGGTCGGCACGCATGAATAAAGCGGCATCTCCTTCCAGTATGTCGAGTAATAATGTCTCATATGCTTCGGGAACGGGCGTATCATAGCTTTCTTTATAGGTGAAATCCATTTCTACCGGCTTAATGTGGAGTTGTACACCTGGCTCTTTTGCATGAAAGAGCAGGGTGGTTTCCATTTCCGGTTGTATGCTTATGATAAGCTGGTTGGGCCGGTGATCGGTCATTATTTTTGAACCAAACAGATTGTGTGGTACTTTTTTGAACTGGATGACGATCAGGGAAGTTGTTTTGGCCAGGCATTTACCTGTACGTAAGTAAAATGGTACATTCTGCCAGCGCCAGTTGTCAATAAATAATTTCAGCGCGACAAATGTTTCCGTTGTTGATTTCGGATCTACATTTTTTTCCTGGCGATAAGCGGGTTGATTTTTTCCATTCAATTTTCCCTCGCCATACTGGCCGCGTAATACATGTTTCCTGACATCAGCTTTTGAAAGTGGCCTGACCGCTTTTAGTACATCAGCTTTTTTATTGCGCACTTCTTCCGCATCCAGTGAAAGCGGCGGCTCCATCGCAGCCACGCATAATAACTGGAACAGGTGATTTTGTATCATATCCTTCAATGCGCCGGCTGTTTCATAATAATTCCCCCTGCTGCCGACACCAATATTCTCTGCTACAGTTATTTGTATATGTTCAATGTAATTATGATTCCAGATAGATTCAAATACGATATTGGCAAAACGGAAGGCCATCAGGTTTTGAACGGTCTCTTTACCCAGGTAATGATCAATACGGAAGATCTGTTTTTCTTTGAAATGTTTTGTAAGCAACTGGTTCAGTTCCCTGGCTGTTGCCAGGTCGCTTCCAAATGGTTTTTCGATCACTATCCTGTCCAACGCTACCTGGTTGGCCATTTGATATTGTGCCAGCATCAACGAAATAGGCTCGATAAAGCGGGGTGAAACAGAATAATAGAATAGCCGAACGCCTCTTGTTTTCCAGGTCTTATCATTTTTATTCAATACAGCTGATAAGCCCTCATAGGTCTCTTTTTGCGTAAAATCTCCTTTATAATAAAAAAGACTTTTAGCAAATGTCTTCCAGTCCTTTTGTTTGGCTTTAACCGTTCTTGAAAATGTATGGAAACCTTCCAGAAAATGTTTTTCAAAATCCTTTTCGCTCATCTCCTGGTAATGCACTCCGTAAATGGCGAAATTTTTCGGCAGAAAACCACCGATATATAAATTATAAAAAGCCGGAATCAGTTTTCTCCATGCCAGGTCGCCATTTCCTCCGAAGATCACGATATTGGCAGCCTGGGGTTCTTTATGTATACTCATATAAATTTTATCTTTCTTTAATCGGTTGGTTTTTGAGCAGAAGTAACAACGGGTGGTTTGCCTTCCCACTCAGTATGGAAACTTCCTGGTTTGTCGATCCGTTCGTATGTATGTGCACCAAAATAATCGCGCTGTGCCTGTACTAAATTGGCAGGCAGCCTTCCCGCGATGTATGAATCAAAATAGTGTAGCGATGCGGCGAGTGCCGCTACCGGCAATTGATGGTCCATTGCTTTTTTCAAAAGATCCACAACGCTTGCTCTCAGTTGAAAGAATTGCTGATGAAATACAGGCGAAGAAATAATGTTTGTTAAAGACGGATCTTGTGTATATGCTTTGCGAAGATCATTTAGCAGCACGGAGCGAATGATACACCCTCCTTTCCACACCCTTACTACTTCGGCGATATTAACCGCATAGTTATATTGGGCAGAAGCTACTGACAATAACTGTAAGCCCTGGCCATACGCCAGCAGGAAGCCAAATTGTAATGCTTTCTTGCAAGCCGCAGCCAGTTCATCTTTATTGATAGAGCCATCTTTTGATTGAAATGAATAAAGTCCCGCGTTTTTAACACGCTCATCTTTTAATGCGGAAATATAACGCATGGTTACCGCGGCATCGATAGAAGGGATGGGTACATTCAGGTCCATCGCGCTCTGACTGGTCCACATACCTGTTCCTTTTGCTTTGGCTTTATCCAGGATCATATCTACCAGGTCTTTTCCTGTATCATCATCCTTTTTAAGGAAAATATCAGCGGTGATCTCTATCAGGAAGGATTGTAGTTCTGAATGATTCCAGGCTGCAAAAAGATCATGCAGTTCCTGGTTGCTGAACTGTCCCGTAGTTTTGAGCAATCCGTAGATCTCGCTGATCAATTGCATCATGGCATATTCGATACCATTATGCACCATTTTTGTATAATGGCCTGCGGCTGTATTACCTATAAATGATACACAGGGGCCTTCATCTGTTTTTGCCGCAATGGCTTCCAGTATGCCCTTCACCAATTCATAACTTTCTTTATTCCCTCCTGGCATCAGGCTGGGCCCAAATCTTGCCCCCTCCTCACCACCACTGACACCCATACCAATAAAATGAACACCGGAATCCTGTAATTGCAGGTAACGCCTTTCTGTATCTATAAAATGCGAGTTTCCACCATCAATAATGATATCACCTTTTTGTACAAGAGGGAGCAGGTCGGCCAGCACATTATCAACAATCTTACCGGCTGGTACCAGTAACATAACAACACGGGGTGTTTGTAAAGCCTGGATGAACTCAGGAAGAGATGCAGCAGCGGTGACTGGTTTGCCTTTTGATTCTTCGAGCAATCTTTTTTGCTGGGCCGGGTCGCGGTCATACCCGCAGGCCTCAAACCCATTGTCCGCAACGTTGAGAACGAGATTGCTGCCCATCGTTCCCAAGCCTATCATACCGAAATGTGCCGCCATAAATAAATTTTGCATAAAGTTACGGGAGTACCAGTAAAACAAACGGCTTAATAATAGGTTTAACGGATGTGAAATATTGGTCAACGACTTATATTTGCCAAATGAATCACCTGGGAAAGCTTTGTATATTTCTGGTCCTTATATTTATTTCCAATAGCTGTGCCCGCAATCCTTATGCTGCTACCAACAAAGCATATAAAAAACAATCCAAAAAATTTGCAAAAATACTGCGGGAGTATCCGGTAGAAGATTCCACCGGACTTCTGTACCCGGCACAATGGGTGGGTACAACTAATTTCAGTATGCGCCGGCCTAATTTTGTGATCATTCATCATACAGCGCAAAACAGTTGTGAGCAAACACTAAAAACCTTTACCCTGCCAAGAACACAGGTAAGCTCGCACTATGTTGTATGTAAGGACGGTACAGTACATCATATGCTGAACGATCTGTTACGTGCGCATCATGCAGGAGTTAGTAAATGGGGAAACGCAACCGATATCAATAGCAGCAGTATCGGTATCGAAGTTGACAATAATGGTTTTGAACCATTCACCGATGCGCAGATCAGCAGTATTACCGATTTACTGGGCAGATTAAAAAGAGCCTATAATATCCCGGCCACCAATTTCATTGGTCATTCCGACATAGCACCGGGAAGAAAAGTTGACCCCAACAGGTACTTCCCCTGGCAAAAACTGGCTGAAAACGGATATGGCGTATGGTATGATACTACGGCTACAGTGATACCCGAACATTTTAATGAAATGCAGGCCCTGCGCATTATTGGCTATGATATTAAGAATCCTGCGAATGCCATACAATCATTTAAACTGCACTTTGTTCCTTCCGACACAACCAAAACGATCAACCAGGCCGATATAAAAATACTGGCGGAGTTGCAAAAGAAATACCAGTGATAGGAAATAGCGAGCCGAACGACTTCTGCATGTAAAAATGGCTCTGCATAGATATAAACCTGCCCTATAATTAATTACCGTCATTAATGATCCCGAACTCCGAACTTTGAATGCTGAACCTCAAAGCATTTGTATGAGAAACCTACTCCCGGTCATTTTCAGTTTGTCCATTTCTATTATTTCTTATTCGCAAAACAATACAAGCCCTGTTGATTTTGTAAACCCATTGATGGGTACAGATAGCAAACCTTCTTTGTCCAATGGTAATACATACCCGGCTATTTGTGTACCCTGGGGCATGAACTTCTGGACACCCCAGACAGGAAAAATGGGTGATGGCTGGCAATATGGATATGCCGCTGATAAGATCCGCGGTTTCAAACAAACGCATCAGCCAAGCCCCTGGATGAATGATTATGGACAATTCAGCATTATGCCTGTAACAGGATCGCTGAATTTTATCGAAGATAAAAGAGCAAGCTGGTTCTCACATAAGACAGAGACCGCCACACCCTATTATTACAGCGTATACCTGGCAGATGCAGATGTGACAACAGAGCTCACACCAACAGAAAGGGCTGCTATGTTCCGGCTCACCTTTCCCAAATCTGATAGTTCCTTTGTAGTCGTAGATGCTTTTGACAAAGGATCTTATATTAAGATACTACCTGCCCAGCAAAAGATCATTGGTTATACCACCCGCAACAGCGGCGCTGTAGGTGCTAATTTCAAAAACTATTTTGTTGTTTATTTTGATAAGCCATTCAGCTCTGTCAACACCTGGCGCGGAAAGGAACTTGTAAAAGATTCCCTCGAGATCAGCAGTAATCATAGCGGAGCGATTGTAGGGTTTAAAACACGTAAAGGAGAGTCCGTTCAACTGCGTGTTGCTTCTTCTTTCATCAGTTTTGAGCAGGCAGAAATAAATCTGCAGCGCGAGATCGGCAACCAAAGTTTTGAAACAATAAAACAGCAGGCCAAAGCGGCATGGAATAAACAACTGGGGCGACTTACCATTGAAGGAGGAACTCCGGAAGAGGTCAGAACATTTTATTCCTGTCTGTATCGCACGATACAATTTCCTCAAAAACAATATGAGCTGGATAAAACAGGTAAGATCATACATTATAGTCCGTATACCGGGAATACAATGCCCGGGTATATGTTTGCAGGCACAGGATTTTGGGATACGTTCAGGGCCCTGTATCCTTTTCTTAACCTGGTATATCCATCTATTAATAAAGAGATGCAGGAAGGGCTGATCAATGATTATAAAGAAGGAGGATGGCTGCCCGAATGGAGCAGCCCGGGTTATCGTGATGTGATGGTCGGAAATAACTCAGCG
>CAZGSG010000096.1:0-19861 GCA_964528095.1 uncultured Terrimonas sp. | reverse complement strand
TGCCTGCAACGGCCACATCATCAACATCGGTAACCCGGACAGCGAAGCCAGCATGAACGTAAGCGCCAGGAAAAATTCACCAAAACCGATAGAAGTACCGACTGCCGCTGCCAGCCAGATAATACCGGCCGTTGTAAGCCCCGACACATTAACCCCGTCTTTAAAAATAACACCGGCTCCAATAAAACCAACACCACTCACGATATAAGAAGCGATCCGTGTGGATTCATGATCGATCCCGCCAACCTTATAGGAAATGATAGCAAATAATGCAGAGCCCAGGCAAATAACTGTGATCGTTTTTAGTCCTGCGGCCTTATCCTTCAACTCTCTCTCCAATCCTAAGATCACTCCCGCCCCTATCGCAAAAAGCGCTTTATAAAGATCCATTATTTCCCAATGATCCATCATAACACGCTTTTAATATTGTTTAAATATAAGACCATTCCAGGTCCCAGGTGCAGGCTCATAGCTACCGAATCCTTAAATGTAATTACGTTACATATACGATATGCCGGTTTAATGAGCTTTAAACTTCGAACCCCGAGCCTAAGACTAGAATAATTCAGTCTGCGAATTATCCGATTTGGTTTTTACCCATTCCATCTGCACACTTTTACTAAAATCAAGCAATTTGGTACCAACCGTTTTCCAGCCCATCACTTCCGCCATTTTTACAATCTTGAACTTAGCTTTTCTTATCTGCTCGCCCCGGCCTGTCTGTACTGCAAGTACCGGCTCTTCGTCAGTAGTGACGGCTTCAAGATAGTTGCCATCGCCTTCTTTGATGAACAGGAATTTATTCTTCAAGGTCGTTGTTTCAATCTTGAATCGTTTTACATTGAACTGCAGGTTCTTTTTATCGAGGTATACCGCCGAGATCACTTTTTCTGGATCAAACTTTTCGATCAGCAGTATATTCTCCGCATCAAAACGCTGGGTCATTTCCTGGTCAGTGATCATATAGCTTCCATCCTTATACATCACCAGTACTTTATCTTCCGCTTCAAAACTTCCTAGCAGTATTCCTTTTCCTTCTGCATTCAGTCGCCCGAACTTATCATCAAACCATAACTTTCTTCCGCTAAGCGTGGCTTTACCCGCTTCTTTAAAACGAACGGATTTGATCGGGTACTTGGTGATCTGGTTGCCCATACTGCTGCGCCCCTTGATCGCCAGTTCTTCAAATGCAAATTCAAATTCTTTGATACGGGCGGAACTTCCTGGCGTAAGCATTACTCTTACGATCTCTGCTTCACCATTGGGGTTCACGCTCAGGTAATGCACTTTGCTTTTTTCATCTCCTCTTGTAAGATCATATTCCTTATCCCTGGTAATGCCTGTTACGTTAAATCGTTTTGCATAGCTGACACCACCCTTTCCATCTGCATAGATCATATTGTACGTGGTGCGTTCATCATTTTTCTGGAACACGGCCACATGCAGGATATCTTTACCGATAAACACCTTTTCCTGTACTTTCACGATCTTCATGATACCTCGTTTCGCAAAAACTATGATATCGTCCAGTTCAGAGCAATCGAGCACGAATTCATCTTTTTTCAACGAAGTCCCAATAAACCCTTCTTCCCGGTTCATGTAGATCTTGGTATTCACAATGGCAACATTCTTTGCCTCTATTACTTCCAGTTGTTTGATCTCCGTTTTCCGTTCGCGGCCCTTGCCATATTTTTTCAACAGGTTCTCATAATAGGCAACCGCATAATCGATGAGGTTAGCCAGATCATGTTTGACTGCCTTAATATCAGCTTCCAGGCCTTTTATCTGTGCGTTCAGTTCGTCGATATCAAGACGGTAAATCCTGCGTACCGGCTTCTCTGTCAGTTTAAGAATATCCTCCCTGGTGATCTCGCGTTTCAATTGCTTTTTAAAAGGCATGAATGCCTTATCAATTGCATCAAGCACTTTTTCCCAGGTCTCGTGTTTTTTCTCCAGCTCTTTATAGATCTTTTCTTCAAAAAAGATCTTTTCAAGTGAGGTATAGTGCCATTTTTCCTGCAATTCACCGAGTTTGATCTTTAGTTCCTGCTCAAGCAGGTCCTTGGTCTTATCGGTGGAGATCTTTAGCAATTCATGCACGCCGAGAAACTGTGGCTTCATATCCACGATCACGCAGGCATTGGGAGAAATTGAGATCTCGCAATCGGTGAACTTATATAATGCGTCTATGGTAATGTCGGGAGAAATACCCGCTGCAAGATCAACCAGTATTTCTACATTGGCTGCTGTTGTATCTGTTACTTTTTTGATCTTGATCTTTCCATTGTCATTGGCCTTTACAATAGACTCCATCAATTGGGTGGTAGTAACACCATAAGGGACCGTACGGATCGCCAGGGTCTTTTTATCGATCTCTTCGATATGTGCTCTTACTTTAATTTTCCCACCACGTTTTCCCTGGTTGTAATCGGCTACATCGATCATGCCGCCCGTTTGAAAATCGGGATACAATTCAAATTTTCTGCCACGCAGGTATTTTATAGACGCATCGATCAGCTCACAAAAATTATGTGGTAAGATCTTGGTCGACAAACCTACAGCGATACCATCCGCTCCCTGGGCTAATAACAAGGGGAATTTCATTGGCAATGCGAGCGGTTCATTCTTCCGGCCGTCATAACTCAACTGCCATTCAGTTGTCTTGGCGTTGAATGCAACTTCCAGTGCAAATTTGCTAAGTCTTGCTTCAATATACCTTGCCGCCGCCGCATCATCTCCGGTGCGTACATCACCCCAGTTACCCTGCGTATCAATCAGCAGGTCTTTCTGCCCCATGTTCACCAGCGCATCACCGATACTTGCATCACCATGCGGATGGTATTGCATGGCCTGCCCGATGATATTGGCCACTTTGTTATAGCGGCCATCATCCATTTCTTTCATGGCATGAAGTATGCGGCGCTGTACGGGTTTCAATCCGTCCTCTATAGCAGGCACGGCTCTCTCCAATATTACATAAGAAGCATAGTCGAGGAACCAGGTCTTATACTGGCCATGCAACCCGCTGTCATTGTTTTGTACTTCTGATAATCTGTTTTTTGCTGCACTCATTTATCGTCTGTCGTTCTTTTAGGTTTGAATTATAATTCGGTGGTGGAGCTTTCTTCTTCTACTGCTTCCTGTGTTCCCTTTGCGCCGGCTATCCGTACATCAAAATCTTTCCATCCTTTGCTTATATCTCCCATAGTTTCAATCTTGCCGGCATTAATAAGCTCTTTCATTCTCCACATGATAAATACATCACCTGTTTTGATCTTCATGCGATGAAGCGTATTGGACAATACGCGCCATGACTTCTGCCATTCGCCTGTTATGTTTTTTAATAATTCCTGGTCATAAAAATTATCAGGTTTACCAGCGATCTTTTTTCCGCCTTCCAGCATTCTTACCATGGCATTTTCTTCTGCAAGCCTTTTCCATTCGTCAGGGTCCACTTCAAATTCGCTGAGCGTAATAGGGCGGCACAATTTTTTTGCTTTTAGAAATTCTTTAGAAGGAATTTCATGTAACCAGGATGGATAAAATATCTGTCCTTTCTCATTGATAAAAGGAAGATTGTTCATGTAGAGAACCATTACTCGTCCCTGGTAATTTCTTAACTGCGGCATCAGCCAGAAATAGCCCGTCACATCATGTTGGTTCTGTCCCATCCAGATCCATACCTGTTCTTCGGGATTCTCCTCCAGTTTGGCCATTATCGCAGTCACGGTTTGGCGGTCGTCAAAACTACCCGCAAGCGTTTCCCCATAAGGAGAACCTCCAAGTAATCCTTTCCACCATTGTACCCGTTCATTCCAGCCTTCTTCGGTATCAAGCCCGGCAATCGGACCTACCGCGAAATCATCTTTTATTTGTATCACCTCTCCTGCCAGGGTCTCATCCAATTCGATGACCTTCTGCATCAGTTCTACTTCTACTTCATTAAAAACTATATGTATCATATCTAACTTTTAATATTATCAAATACAGGAGTTCGTCAAGCGATGCGGGGTCTGTTTTTGATTTTTTACTTTTGATTTTTACATTATTCACCCCTACCAACTATACAACCTCCTCTACTTTATCCATTTCTACTTTCAGGTTATTAATGATAAACTCCTGTCTTTCCATTGTATTTTTTCCCATATAATATTCCAGCAATTGCTGGATATGATCACCCTGTTCCAGCCGCATGAGTTGTTTACGCATATCAGCACCGATGAATTGTGCAAACTCATCCGGGCTGATCTCTCCCAATCCTTTAAAACGGGTGATCTCTGGTTTGGTCCCCAGTTTTTTGATAGCAGCCTGTCTTTCTGCATCATCAAAACAATAGATCGTCTCCTGTTTGTTTCTTACACGGAATAAAGGCGTCTCCAGCACATATACCTTTTCATGTTTTACCAGGTCCGGGAAAAACTGGAGAAAAAAAGTCATGATCAGCAGGCGGATATGCATTCCATCCACATCCGCATCTGTTGCGATAACGATATTGTTGAAACGCAGCCCCTCCAGTCCTTCTTCGATATTCAGCGCGTGCTGCAATAAATTGAATTCTTCATTCTCATACACCACTTTTTTGGTAAGACCATAACAGTTCAATGGTTTACCACGAAGACTGAATACCGCCTGTGTGTCTACATGTCTTGACTTGGTAATGGACCCACTTGCACTATCTCCTTCGGTAATAAAAATGGTTGTCTCATTCTGTCTCGCGATAAACTCTTCTTTATTCTTTGCAGGTGGTTCGTCGTTTAAATGTACCCGGCAGTCACGTAGTTTTTTATTATGCAGGTTGGCCTTCTTCGCTCTTTCATTCGCCAGTTTCTTTATACCTGCCATTTCTTTTCTTTCCCGTTCGCTTTGTTCTATTCTTTTCTTCAGCGCATCGGCAATGGCCAGGTTCTTGTGCAGAAAATTGTCCAATTCCTTTGCAAGGAAATCGTTCATGAATTGTTTCATGCTGGGCCCGTTCGTATCCACATTCACAGAGCCCAGTTTTGTCTTGGTCTGAGATTCGAATACGGGCTCTACCACTCTCACAGATACCGCCGCTACAATACCAGTGCGGATATCGGATGCGTCATAATCTTTTTTATAAAAGTCACGAATGGTCTTTACATACGCTTCCCTGAAAGCCTGTTGGTGTGTACCGCCCTGTGTGGTATGCTGTCCGTTCACAAAACTGTAGATATCTTCTCCATAATCATTATTATGGGTAAGCGCCATTTCAATATCATCACCACTCAGGTGTATGATCGGATAACGGATCTCATCTTCGTTCGTCTTTCGCTGCAAGAGGTCAAGCAAACCATTTTTACTCAGGTAAGTTTTGCCATTGAAGATTATCTTCAGCCCGGCATTGAGGAAACAATAATTCCAGATCTGGTTCTCTAGAAACTCGGGATGAAATTTAAAATTCTTAAAGACCGTTTCATCCGGAATGAATGTTACAAGCGTACCATTCTGTTCACCAGTCTTTGCTTCTTTATGTTCTTTTACAAGCACCCCTCTTTCAAATTCCGCGGTCTTTTCTTTCCCTTCTCTTATGGCCGTTACCTTAAAATAATGGCTCAGCGCATTCACCGCTTTTGTACCAACCCCGTTCAATCCCACTGATTTCTGGAAAGCCTTGCTATCGTATTTTGCACCCGTGTTGATCTTGCTTACTACGTCCACCACTTTTCCTAACGGGATACCACGGCCGTAGTCGCGGATGGTTACTTCTTTTCCTTCGATCGTTAGCTCAACGGATTTGCCATGGCCCATCGTGTATTCATCAATACAGTTATCCAGTACTTCTTTCACCAGCACATAAATACCATCATCAGGAGATGAGCCATCGCCCAGTTTACCAATATACATTCCCGGGCGAAGACGGATATGTTCTTTCCAGTCCAGCGATTTAATACTGTCTTCGGTATAATCAAACAGGTTTGCTTCTTTTTCTTTTGCCATATGTAGTGGTACGTTCTAAAAAATGAATAGTTCACCGTTGCCTCTTATCCGTAACCGTGGTTCTTCGATAGCCGATTTCACGTTTGTCCGGCACAGTCAATCCGGCAAATATACCGAAACGCACCCTGCCCTTCGGATGCCGAGTTATTAACGTTTGTGGAAAAATAACTCCGCTGGTATTGATTAAGCACCAGGTACGCAAGGCGTTGGAAAATAATGGGTTAAAGAAGGTGTTGTTACATTACAGACAAGTTTCGGGTCGGTTCCGGAGCGGTGGAATCGGTGCTTTAAATGGGCATTTATCTCAGAACCGGGATTCCCTCATCTTTCTTTAAATTGCTGCCCAAATAATAATGAGCTCAACCCGATTTTATATTAGCCTGTTTTAATGAACCAACCTCCCAGCCTCTTAACCGTACGCGACCTCACCCTGAAGCTAAATGGTCAGCTTGTTCTTGACAATATTGAGCTGGAACTGCGGTTAAACGAACAATGGGCGATCATCGGCCCCTCCGGCAGCGGTAAGACCACGCTGGCACATGCATTGGTGGGCAGAAATTTTCATACCGGCAAGATCGCCTATTATTTTCCAGGGCAGGAAGATCAGCAAGGGGGTGTATTACTTGTAGAACAGCAACATCATTTTAAAAACCTATCCAATACGAGTACATTCTATTACCAGCAACGGTTTAATAGCATGGATGCAGAGGATGGCCAGACGGTGGAGTAATATATGCAAGCAGTTATCACTGCCAATCCTGCCGCGGCTGCCTTATTGCTTGAACAGCTCCACCTGGATTCTTTACTTGGTAAACCACTTATTCAATTATCCAATGGTGAGAATAAAAGGCTGCAGTTGGTTATTGCGTTATTAAAGAAGCCGGCCATGCTGATTCTTGATAATCCATTTACTGGTCTTGATACCGGGGGGAGAAAAGTATTACACGAAATCATTGATTCCATCATTGGCAGCGGCATTCATGTCATCCTGATCACGAATGCGCAGGAGTTACCTGCATCCATCACCCATATAGCTGTATTGGACAAAGGCAAGCTACTGTATAAAGGTACCAGGGAAGGATATCAACAAGGAGCCTATAGCACAATGGTGAATGATGAATTTGATATGGCCCATTTCAAAGGAATATTACCTGCAACGGGCAACCAATTTGAGACAGCGGTTTGCATGAAAAATGTGACTGTAAAGTATGGAGATAAGATCATTTTCTCTCAACTCGATTGGGAAGTAAAGAAAGGTGAACGCTGGAATATAACCGGACCCAATGGCGCCGGCAAGTCTACCCTGCTGAGTTTGATCAACGGGGATAATCCGCAGGCCTATGCCAATGAGATCTACCTGTTTGACCGTAGACGTGGTACCGGAGAAAGTATCTGGGATATAAAGAGCCGGATCGGGTATGTTTCCCCTGAACTGCACCTGTTCTTCGACCAATCGAATAGCAGTTTTGAAGTGATTGCGTCCGGCCTGTTTGATACGATCGGCTTATTCCGCCAGTTGAGCGGGACGCAACGGGAACAGGTGAGTAGTGTACTGGAATTATTCAGGCTTCAACCAATTAGTCAAAAACCCCTGTTCCAGTTATCACTGGGTCAACAGCGCCTGGTATTGCTTGCACGTGCATTGGTCAAACACCCACCCTTACTGATCCTTGATGAACCCTGCCAGGGACTGGATGAACAACAGGCACAATCGATCAAAAATTTGATCGACCAGGTTTGCAGGCACACAGATACAACACTCTTATATGTCAGTCATTATGAAAAAGATGTACCAGCCTGCGTAAATAGGTACCTGCGATTAGGTGTTGGTGAATACAGTATTGAAATAAACTGAAAATTGTCATTAACTGTCCAAATTAACTCCCTGGGCCTGGTCTTACTTGTTTCATGTGGTTAGCAATAGCCCGGTTATTGCTGGTTTAGAACAAAAAATGTCCCGGCCTAAGAATTGGGCTAGTTAAGACGATTCAATTGAACCTCTCGGTAAATATGCCAGGGCAAATTGGTTTGACAATTTCCATAAGCATCATCGCAGTTGATTTTTAATTTCAATTGCAGGTCATTCTTCATAATGGCTTTCGATAATTCCCCGTTACCTCTTTTTATCTGGGATGTAATAATAAATGTTTCTTTACCATACAGGATATTATACTTGTTATTACCGGCTGGTCGTACCATCTGGAAGTTATTAATTGTATCTCCCGAAACGGGCGTCTTAAACTCCGGCAAATAGTAATCCAGGCAGGGGTTGGCCGGCGGAAAAAAAGATGTTTCGATTACTTTTTCTTTATTGTTTGTAATTAACCTATTGGATATATTGATGCAATCCTCGCCTTTTAAGATATCTTTTCCATTGGCAAAATCGCCTTTTACCGGTTCGGGCAAGATAAACGTATCGCCTTTTTTATGGAGTTTATTGATACCTGCCTTTGGATGAAGCGCAACAAAAAAGGTATTGAGATCGGTAATAGCTCCGGTCATTGCGGCAATTTCAATAGGCGGCATTTTTAGTGTACCCCCGGGATCTAAAGAAATAAGATAAGGTTTTACCCGCAATGCCTCGGCCGTCTCATTCAGGGTATCTTTTCCAGTGATTACGATTTGTGCGATCCATGTTATTTTTTCGAATAGAATATTTGTACTATCTATAACTTTAGTTAGTTCACAGGTGGAAATAGTTCTGGCCTTCCAGGTTTCATTTTGATAATAATTAGTAACCAGTTCAAATCTCCTGGTGTCATTTTCCGTTGATCGTTTACTATTATTATGCAACGCATTATTTTGCGCGTGTGCGTACATTGAAACAAAAGCAAGGCAAAAAAGAAAGTATTTATTCATTGGTTTGAGCATTTAGATTTGAGTTGATTTGCTGCAGAACTTTAACGGCTATCGCCAGTTCATTTTTTTTTACGCTTTTTAACACATTCTGATAAAGCGCTCCCGCTATTTCCAGCGCTACAGATCTGCTTTTTTTTCCTTTGGCGGTCAACCCTACTATTTTCATCCTTGTATCATCCGGGTCAATTTCCTGCTTAATAAAGCCCGTTTTTTTTAGATTCAGTAATACCCTTGTAATTGTTGTTTTATCCCGTTCAAGCGTTTTATAAATTCTCGCCTGTGGCAAACTGCCTTCCTGCCACAGTAAAACCAAGATCGCAAACTGTTCTGCGGTTACAGCAATGCCATTAGTCTGAAGCTGCCTGGTTAATAGGTTAGTAAAATGATGCGAGAATGAGGAAGCTAAATAGGTTATGTTGTTGCTTACTTTGAGATCGGGCATTCGTATATTAGTTGTATATACAACGAATATAGAAAGAAATCACTATTGCTCCAAAAGGATGAGAAAACGTAGCGGAGTAAACCATCTGTCACTGGCAGAAATGAAATTAAAAAGCCTTTAAAGACATGGCTTTAGAGGCTTTTTAATTTTGCAATAACGCGGCTGAGATCGCAGCCTGTTTTTTCTTTTATTTAAATATCAGCCCAATGAATAATGCAATACAATAAATAAGTCTGAAATTTCGTCTGGATTTTTTCCTATCGAATGAAAGTCGGCATCGGAATTATGTTTGAATTTTAAAATTACAGGTTTAAAGATGTCTATTTCCGTGATATTTATATTTGAAGTAGTCGCATCTTCAGTTAGCGTTGCTTTCTGCATGTTTGAGTAACCCGCATTCTCCGGCATAAAAATCTCGGAAGAGTTTATTGTATTGTCGCTGGAATCAATAGCCGACAGCGCCATTTTATAATCTCCCTGCCTGCCTGCTTTCATCAGCACTTCAACTTTTTTTACATTAATGCTCCTTGCCCTTGCAAAGAATGGAAAATGATCCTTAGTTAAACTTATCGAAAGTAATTGATCGGAGCCTGCTGTAGCAGGGTTCAGGAATTTATGCCATTCTGTTGAAAATTCCTGTTTGATATTAAACATTCGCATGAGTGGTTGCGTACTTAACTCTAACGCGTTGTTTAAAAAACTCTTAAGATAAGTAACCGCATTGTCTTTGAATAAGCCGGCATCTTCCCTTGCGGTATAGCTGATATGCAAGACCACATCGGCAATAGTAGCGTAATCAAACTGTCTCAAATCCGAATCTTTGGCCAGTTCAATCTTCCATTCGCTGATGGCGCCTGCTCCCTCAAAAGGCAGGTAACGCTCATCGCGGAAACTAAGTTCAAACATCCCGGTATCCCGCTGTCCCGTGCTTGTTGCTATAGCTTTCACAGGTACATTGCTTTCACTAAAACGGTCGTCATCCGTCAATACCCCTTCATCATTATTATGTTCATAGCCATTGTCGCCCATGGATGTATTGATACGAACTTTGTTTTTTAAAAGCCGGAGCGTACAATTGACCGTTGTGAACGGACCGGCAATACAGGGCAGGGATAAACTAACCGATTTGATCCTGCGGAAATAATGGCCCTGGTAATCGAGATCGTATGCTTCTTCGGGTATCGCTACCACACACTGCCCGGTGGTTCTTAACTTTTGCAAGGCAAGTGGCGCGAGTAATGCGATGGAAACGCTTTTTGTTAGTTCAAGCTCACGTTTGTTTAATTCAATATAGGATTTCTCCATTTGGCGTATGGCCAGTTGCAGCTTTTCTCCGGAACAAAGTCCCTGTGTAGAACTATCCCAATAACCATAAGTTATAAAATTGGTTATATTGTTTCCTAGCTCGTACTGGTAACATTTCTCCACCTTTTTTGCCATATCATAAGCCATATTATAGCTCTGTTTGTATACAAAAAACAATTGCTCTTTCATCCATTGGTAGAGTTCCAGGTTAGTGAATTTATCTTTTAAGAATTGCTCCACCAGCTTTGAGTTTTCGATCTGCTGCCTGTGATTGATTAGTTCCTTTTCAGTAACCTGGATCTTTATATCAGCAGAAGTGATCTGTTTGTCAAGCTGAATGATTTCTTTGATTGCGAGGTTTGCCTGTAAGGTCCAGTCCTGTTCCCGGCGTATATAGGATGCCATTTGAGCAGCCTGTGTTGAATTTTGAGTATAATGACTGGCGATTATCTGCGGGATCTTTGCAAGCGCCGATGCACCGGAACCTAAATTTGAACCACCAAAACTGGTTGTTCCGCCCACACCCCATGGTGTTGCAAATGCATATAACTCCGGAACAGCATGTAAACCTGCTGATATACCTTCTGCAATGGTTGCGGCGTCCTGGAAATCAAGCGCCGTATTCGCATCATCAATTTGTTGCTGTTCCTTTTTAATTATTTTGATACCCGCGGTATCGCTGGCAACCAGGGAATCGTCCGCGTCTACTTTAAGTTCTGCCAGTTGGGTATCGGCCGGCAATTGGCTTTCCACATTCAGGTTGGAACTGATCTGTGGTGCAGCCGGTATTGTAATTGCTTTATCGCCTAACAACGCATTGTAATGATTTAACCTGAACTCAGCCGTTTTTCTCGAACTAAGCAAGCCTGCTTTATTTGATCTTGCATCCAGCACCTGTCGTTCTTTTATAGCCGTCATCAGTTCCAGCATCGCTGTTTCATGTGATGAACGTAACCTGCCCAGTTCTTCGCCGTCTTTCTTTTCCAATGCAGAAAGTAATGCGCTGCCTAATGATTTTACCTCTGAGCAAAATTCATTGGCCTTTTGCAGGAGAAAGTTAAACCGGTAAACGGGTGGCGGACTTCCGAGATCAGACAGAATGCTTCCCAGGCTTAATCCCTGCGCGGCTGCATTAATAAGCATGGCCGGATCAATAGGTGGTGAAAAAAGCGCCAATTGTCTTTCCACTCCATCAATGTCCATACAATGCCGGATCTTATACAACCTGTCGGCGACAGTATCCCAGTGTTCCATCAATTTTTCATTGGATGGTATGCAGAAATAAAGCGCTTGCCCGATACCCAATGTACCAGGGTTCCCATTACCGGCTGTTACCGGTACTTCGCTGCTGAATGGAAAAATGTTTTCCAGTTCAACGAGCGCATTTGAAAAATCGTCCCATTTATTTTTCAGCGAATTATAACTTTCCGCTTTTATTTCACCACGTTTGGGAACAAATTCAGGACGAGGCCCCAGAATATGGTTGGCTATTACATATAATTGAAGCGCTTCATTAACAGATTCGCGGGTGAACATTCTAAAAAGTGAGTCGCCCCATAAGCGAAGGTTCTCGACATATTTTATCACTACATTCTTCATAAACGCAACAGGCCGGTTGCGCGCAATCACAAATGGTTTAAACGGATTTTTTCTCCATTCGGCAATAACCGCATTTTCGTCGGATTTACTTCCATCCGGTTTTAAGGACATAAACCATTCCTGCAGGCTTTCCGCTGGCGTTGTTTTAAAAGGTAATGTTTTCCAGTAGCGTGCTGTTTCGCTTTGACTTGCCAACGGCAATTCATCTGTGGTGGGATCAAAAATATAATGAAACCACTTCATCGCTTCTTCAAATCTGCCGTTTTTACTAAGACGGGTAGCAATGTATAATGGCGCATGAAAGAATAATTCCCAGTTGTATATACTGTTGGCGCCGTATACGTCAAAACAGATATTCTCCTTGTAATACGTATATGCTGTACTTGCTTTATAGTCGTTCTTTGCAGGGGCTTTTTTTACATAATCCGGGAAATTGGGATTATAAGTCCCCTGGAATACCTGACCCTTATCGTTGTAGTGCGTTTCTTTTAACGAATTCAGTTTGGTATCGCTGTTCATCAGGCCTTTTATGCCTCCATTATTCAGATTGGTAATGAACTGGCTTGAGTAAGGATGATAAAACGTATGGAACTCCAGCCCTTTTTCCCAATGAAAAGGCGGTTGTTGATACGTGGGACCGCCTGTAGTTATATCGGAAAATGCATTGCCTATTATACCCACATCGGTTAACTGAAAATCATATTCAAGAACAGTGCTATTATCAAGTACTGTACCCGTAGTAGGATTGGTGGGGTTAGTAGGACTGGTAGGATTATTAACAAGCATCCTTTGTACTGTATTTCCCGGCATGTCATTTAGAAACCCATCCTCCAATCCAGGCATAAGATCTTCAGGGCCAAAAGATGGAATATGGGGCTGAGAATAATAACTATCATCAACAATGCCATCAACAATGGCCACACCGCTTGCCTCGGGTCTTCTTAAAGAATCATATACTTTAAAATCGGCACGTTTTACGAAATAGCTGCGTCTTTGCTGCTGGTAAAAGAACGGATCCTGTGATGCGTCTTCTTTTTCCAACCGATTGTTTGAGAAGATCACATTATGATCAACTGGATTTTGCAGGTACACATTGCCCCAGAACTCGAGTTTTGAATTTGCCCGGTTCTTCTGAAAATTTGTATTGTACCTTCTGCAAGACTCATTATTAATTACGCCATTCGCTGTGCTTTTATAGGTTCCTACCGGGGACTGAATATCAAACAACACAAAATAATTATCACTCAGATCATTCGCATGCATCCATCTTGCTTCCGCTTTTCCACGAATAAAAGGTGTAATATATAAGGCCCCACTCTCACGTATCTGACTTGTCAGAGATATTTTCAGCAGCGGATCTGTTTTCACGCTTGATTGCACTTTCAAAAATTCTTTTGATATCTGCTTTGGGGCCCATTTGCCATCGATGTTCTCCGACCAGCTTAGTCTCATTTCCCAATACTTGACCGTTTTTAAATTCGACATGGGTAGCCCTGACAGGTCATCAATAGACGGCTCATACCCTTCTTTATTGAGAAGATCACTGTCACCCTGTCTTTCAACAAACTCTGGCCAGAAAATAAACAGTCTTCTTTTCCATACCACCGGCATCAAATGCACACCGCTGGCGCCTCCATTTTCTACCATTTTAATATCAACAGGTACTTTTTCCCAGGCACTCCATTTATAAAATTCATTGCAGGTGCGATAGAAAAACTGGTATGGCAGGTTATGGGTTCGCCCAAAAACATGCAGTGTCTTCAGTCTTGATGGGCGGGAATAATTCTCCTGGTAGGTTCCGCAGATATCAAGGTTCGCAACCGTGTTTAATTTGCTGAGATAATTACGAAAAGCTTTTTCAACAGTTCTGTCTGTGATATCATTCTGCACCAGCTCCGATTCAAGTTCTTTAAAGAACGGACTGCGGTCATCCCGCCATTCCGGCTCCAGCCAGTTTTCGGGGTAAAGAAAGATCTTCCTGTTCACTTCCCACACACGATAGTATTTCATCCATTCCCATTGTGTCGCATCAATGGCACCAGGCGATACACCTTTTTCAGAACCGGTGTCTTTATCTGATTCTAAATTTAACAGGCACCTGTTCACAAACATTTGAACAGCTGCATTGGCCTGAACAATACGCGATGTGTCCATACACGCACCCATCTGCACATCAATTAAGAAATGTTCAAACAGCCCATCTGCATCTCTTACGTCATTATCAATAAGGCTTTTTCTTGTAAGCAGGTAACTTATAAGCGCCTGCTTTTGATGCTCCCGGATCTTATCGCTCAGGTCACCGGCAAGCTCCAGCCAATCTTCTTCTTCATACTTTGCTTTAACCGCACTTTTAATCAGGTTGGCGATCTTATTCAACGCTGTAAATTCAGTATTTGCCGTTGCGCATTTTGCCAGCGTTTCAGCAGAAAGCCCCGTTTTTGAAACAATTGAAAAAGCCCTGAACATCCTGGTGAACGCTATTTCATTTTTAAGATCGTTTATAGAGAGATTGAAATAGCTCTTAATAAGATAACCAAGCGTGTTTATTTCCCATGCTGTCGCGAGATTGATCAATGCAATGAGCGCATCAATGGATGGAACAGGCCCGCTAACGTTAGCTGCCGCAAATATATCGGTCAATTGCGCCTGCGATTGCGGAATGGCGCTTACCAATTGAGCATAATCGTTGATACGCTTAAAATGGTTGTATGTGATTGCTTTAAAATCTATATTATCAAAATCGATTTTATAGTTTATAAAATGACTTACTTCTTTCTCCGTTAATTTAAAACCGGAAATAAATTTAGCTGCCCGGTGATAGACCTGTGCAGTTGTTATAAAATGTTCCAATACAGTTGAAGGAAAAGAAGCTGTAGCTGGTATTAGTTCAACAGCTGTAGTAGCTGTTTTCCATGATAAAGAAATTCCGGCATTTCCGGTGGTTTCTGTGTAGTCCAGTACCAGTTTATAAGTTTGAGACGCATTAAGTGTCGCTATTACTTCCCACGAAGTTCTTGGGTCGGCAGGGGGCTTTGGTAATATCAACATACCATCCAGATAGAGGTTAAAAACCTCGTCCGCTTCTTTTATATCTACAATCAACGTGTAGTCGCCGCTTAAAGGAGGAAATATATAACCCTGCCATCTTGCACTAAAATTATTGGCCGGTACGCTAATGTCTGGCGCGCCTGCTCCCCAATCAAAATCGATCTCGCTGTTGGTTTGTTCAATGGCCGCAGGGGGCGTAAGTGTAGTATTGTTAAAATACGCGGCTGTAAATCCTTCTAAAGAAAGTGATTTCACCAGGGACTGCAGGTCGGTGCTAATTAATGTATGCGTAATATCCTCACTTAAACCGATTAGTACCGCCATATTTTGCACAACGGCATTTTCACGTAATTGTCGTTTGAGCAGGGGAAGATAACTTTCATAGATCAAACGCAACTTGTCTTCTGTTGTTGGAAGAGGTAACTGCGCCGGGTGATTTAATAAAATACCCAGTGCGGCATCCATATTAATGAAAACGCCATTAAAATTCGTTTTAATAAAATCTTCAGGCATTTTATACAATGTGTCTACCGCGGCCTGGAAATTTAAATTCGTACCAGGCAATGCCTTTAATGCTGTTCTTTCCGCATCTGTCATTACAGCTTTACCAGTGAGCCTGCCGCTCGCTTTAATATAATTATATTTCAAACCAAGGTCGCCTGTAATATCAACAACAAGATTAGGATCTGTGATGCTACTGAATACAGCTGTTCCATCTACAATAGATATGAACTGACTGACTATGCCCGGTTGAAAAGTAAGTGATAGTTTACCAGATATGATTTCGTTGGTTAAAAGGATAACAGGTATTTCCGGATGATCCTGTTCAATAGCTGCAAAAGCCAGCCGTATATTACGGGCGGCCTGTTTTACTTTGTCACTGTTTAGTCCTGCTGTTGATTCTGCCGGCAATACCCCGTTAAATATATATTGTAATACTTCGGGTTTAAATCCTGAAGCATTTATTGATACTGCAAGTTCACAGAACTCAAGTGTAGCAGCTGGTAAATTGCCTTGAAAAACAGGTTCCGCGGGTGGATTTGCCGGTGCTGGAATAGCGAGTTTGCTGAATGGCGTTGCATTAAATAACCGGATCAGCAAACACAGATCCGTTACTTTTAATTTTAGTGCTTTACTCAATACGGTATACCTGTAAATGATTGAAAGATGATAGATCGTCAGTTTATCGGTCAGCAGATCGATCGGTCTTTCAACACCATTATCTTTAATTTTCGCCGCTGCTGCAATCGCAGCAAGATCCATTTCCGACATGCGGTATGCCGACAGGATTGCAGGAATATGGTCGTTGATCAGGAGTGTGCTATCAGTAAGATAAGATCCAAATTGATCGGCTTCAAATACGGAGTCAATTTTTTGCACAGCTTTGTTTAGGAAGAGTTTCCTGTACAGCGATTTGTCTCCGTTTGTATCAATAGTTCCCCAGAAAGTGGCCAGCTTATTAAGCGGAAGCTTTAGAGTTTTATTCAGCAGTATGACAGAAGACAACCTGCTAATGGTACTACCCGTAATATCTCTTTGCCGCAGTGCAGTAAGCATGATATCCACTTCTTCTATCTTCCATCCAAGCTTTCTCCATAAACGGATAAAGCGGTTTATTCTCCACCAGGAGGTTGTAGAAATACCGGGAGTAGAAACGTCTTCGTAAACATTTTTTAACGATTTTAAATAAGTCGCATTTAAATCGCATAGGGATTTTGATTGGTATAATGTAATTACTGCATTAAAATCATCAAAATGGGCCTGCACCCAAGTAGTAAATGCCGCGGGCGTGATCTTGCCGGAGATAGCTGTGCTGATGCCTGTATCGGTAGCCGGGTTAAGAGTACCTGCATTAATTTGTTTCAATTTTGTGTAAACGGTAGCGGGCGACAGCGGGCTATCGGCAAAAAGGCGTTCTACATATTCCAGTATTTCCTGGTGAGGATTAATGAATTGAGTTTTAATCAGCGCCACCAGTTCTGTATAGTTCATTCCCGAGCGTCTGAGAAATTCATGTATACCATCTGATACACCTATTCCAGACATTTTTCGCAGGTCGGCAGCCGAACTGAATCCGAAGTATTCATGCAATTCTCTTGTATCATCAACCCCATCGAAGTCCTGGCCTGTTAATACGATATAATCTTCTTCGGAAATTCTCAGTATATCCGCTTCGATAGCTTTTTTTGATTTAGGCGAAAAATCTTTCTGCATTCCTCTCATAATATCATGCCGTTCGATTCTCAGGTGATCGCTGTAGGTACGTATAACATCAAGCGGTTGGTGATACGGCAATGAAAAAGGATAGACAGCCTTCCTTAATATTTTATAGGCATTGAGGTCAACATTTTGCGGGCTTGCCCTTAATTCATCGGCAGTAGCATCGCCTGTATCTTTTACCGCTTTCTTATCCATTTTGTCGTGTACGGTATAATATTCCATCACTTCATTCACCAGGTCGATATAAGGGATAATGGTATTGGTGTTTTCACAGGTAAGTGGAAGGCTAAGCAGGTCGGGTCTTCTGGCTTCAAACATTTGCAATGGTGATTTGCCATCGGCATTTCTACCGCCCCATTTAAGAAAGCGCAGCAGTTCAACAAAATAAGCCGCGGCACTATATACACTACGGCATTGTTCGCATTCACAAATATCCGGGCTTCCAAAGAGCTCTGAATAATTGGGCAATGCATCTGCCAGCAGATCGAAGACTTCTGTTCGATTTGAAGGAGAATAGGAATATTTCGGAGCTTTGGCATAGGCAGCGTCATGAATTTTCATAGCACGTTCAGCAGACAGGGCACTCACGTGTGCAGATCTCTGATAAACCGCATCAGCAACCATCTCCCCTCCCAGCTGATCTCCATATGTTTGTATAAAACTCTTTTTGGGGATATTGGAAATGGTATATGCGGAATTAAGCTCATTTTCCATTAAGACACCCATCACTTTTGGTGTTGTACTCACCTGGAATACACGTTGTATCTTTTTTAATTCTGTTTTCACATTGTCAAAATCGTTTGGAGCAGCAAGCCTGATCTCCTTATCAAAATCATTGATCCTTGAAACACCGATATCGAATGTTGAATTACCGGAGAGAAAGCTAACTATGCCGTCCGCGGTTGTTGTTTCTTTAACCGGGAGCTCTTTCTTTTTTAACATAGAAGAGATCCTGATAGTAGGAAATGCCGCGTTTAAAAATGACTGCACCTGGTTTGTATATGCTGCAATCCTGTTTTCCTGCGTACCGGTTATGAAATCAGGTACACCTGTTTTTGTCAGTATTGTTTTCCATTCTTCATCGGTTAATTCCATCAGCTGATCTACCGATAACATTTTACGGTTAACCTGTAATTCTTCCATTAAAGGCTGGTAGCTACCGCTTACAATTGCCAGTTGATTAGCGAACAGCAAGCCCTTAATCAGCTCAGGCTTATTTTTAAACGCGGTAATACCGGGCAGGTATTCATTCCAGAACTTTTTATAGTCAATTTTCTCATCCGCCGCAGTTTGATTTTTAAAATCGCGATAAGCCGTAATAAAAGCAGTTTGCTGTTCTGTATCAGGTAGGGCTCCTGATAATGCTTTTCCCAATGCAACAGGCTGGCCGGGTGCTGTATATTTTAGTATATACCCGGTTGCAAGTTCATGAATCAATTGAAGAAAAGCAGCGATCTCTTTTTCGCTGAAGGGTTTAACTATTTTTGCAGCTACTGCTTTGTTAATATAACTCCGTAGTTGTATTTCCTTTTGCCTGTACAATGCGGGCCAGTTGAGCTGAACATTATTGCGGCCCAATGCATATAATAATTCATGCAAGAGTTGCTGCGGATCAATTATACGGGTCGCAGCTATTTTATCATTGCGCAATGATTCCGCGGCGGCAGCAATCTGTACCGTTATTTCCCGCTCATCCAGTTCAGTAGCGGTGAAATTGACCTGGTCGGTTGATGCGGAGAGCTCCAGTAATGTGACTTTGCTTTCTGCGAGGAATGGAATGAGTTTTTCCATCAGTATTTCATATTCTGTTCTTTCTTCTCCTTTATCAATTACTATATCAACCCCTTTTATTTCGCCCTGTGCTGAGTATTCTTCGGCGTTAACCAGTCTTGATCTTCCTATGATCTCTCCTGTTCTGTTAATTGCATAAACGATTACATCCGCTTTTTTCCGCTCTGCTTTTGCAAATTGGAAATCAAAAAACTCGATATAATAATTTCCCCTTGTGTCAGTTCTTTTTTCACTCAAAAACTCAAACCCACCATTTGCCATGACCTCTTTTATTGTTTTCACCGTCCGGTAAATGGCTGCCCCCCGCAGGTCAACATCCAATGCAATTACCTGTTGTAATTTTGCAGCGGTATTGTTATTGTTGTACACTTTACCTCTGACAGTGAAGCTACTGGTTCGGGTAATCGCACCATTGCTCAGTAATGCTGATTTCAGCCCCTCATAAGTAGCCTGGTCAAGTACATACCGCTCATCGGGTTTAATATTGAATTTTTTTTGGATGGCACGTACCTGTTCCAATGTGCTTTTACCCGCGGTATGAGATTGTATCTCGTCTTCTGCTACCGGAAAACCTAATGTTGTTAGTGTTTTGTGCAGCAGGTTTATCCTCATGGAGGATTCATTGGGAAGAACCGGGTT
>CAZGSG010000095.1:0-19903 GCA_964528095.1 uncultured Terrimonas sp. | reverse complement strand
TGTACCTATTTATAATGGGAAAGCGGATAAATGGCAGGGATTGGCCAATAGCTTCCAGTTACATGTACTAATGAACCTGTACAAAAAAACAGCGGATGCAGATCTTAAAGTGATTGACCGGTTTAAAAATATCGTTGCCACCCGCCTGCTGATGAGAGACTATAAAGATAATTTCGCACTGGCCTACACGGCAACAGCAGGTCAAAATTATCCCTGGTCGGATGTACCTGCAGGATCGGGCAACTCCTTTGTCAAGTCGAATTATACCATGCTCACTACCACACTCGTTGACCCCTTAAAGGCGATGCAGGATAAACGGTTGTTTTATTTTGCCAAACCGTCTGCGGTAAAACTGGCAGGAGGATTAAGCCAGTCAGACTACAACGCATATGTTGGTGCAGAACCTTCCAATTCTTTCACCAGCCTGCAGGCCATGCGTCTCACCAAAGATTATGCAGACATTAATTTAAGATATGTTCAATTGGTCAACGCCGAGCCTGTGTCGATGTTCAGTTATTGGGACATGCAGTTTATTTTGGCCGAAGCAACCATCAGGGGTTGGATCACGGGTACGCCTGCACAAACCTATTATGCCAATGGTATCATGAATTCAATGCGATTTGTTGTTAACCATACACCGAATGTTGTTGACTATCATCACAACATGCAAATGGATGAGCCCTATATAACGGCATATCCTTCTTCTGCACCCGTAGTACTTAGCGGCAGCATCGACAACCAGGTTAAACAGGTGATTACACAAAAATACCTGGCCAATTTCCTGCATAGCTGTAATTATGGCGCCTGGTATGAAAACAGGCGTACAGGATATCCGGTGTTCATCCTCAATAGTGCAACCAATCTCAACGATCCTACCAATAAATTCCCATTGAGATGGCAATACCCTTCCAACGAATTAAGCTATAATACTGTAAATATGGATGCCGCTTTGGCAAACCAGTACAGTGGCTCCGACGATGTGAATAAAACGATGTGGATCCTACAGTAATTAAATTCAAAAGTCAAAACGCAAAATTCAAAAACAGTCCCCGATTTTCGGAGATTATTTTTGAATTTTGCGTTTTGACTTTTGAATTTTTACGAATACTTCCTTTTCAGCAACCGGCGTCGGTCCCATCGGGATCTGGCGGAGAAACAAACATCGAATTAAAATACTGTTCAATAGCCGACCCCGATGTATAGCTATCTGCAACAGTAAGCGATCGAAAAGCCCTGCTTCATCATAAACGTTATTGGCCCGGGAGAGTGCAAAGTCAACAAACAATCCCCGGTTTCGGAGATTATTTTTGAATTTTGCATTTTAACCTTTGAATTTTCATGAAATTTACTGAATGAGCAGATCATCTATCCTCGCCTTCTTACTGGCTTTCGGGTTTATTGCACAGGCCCAACGCCCTATTGATGTCACGCATTACCGTTATGAGATAAGTCTAAATGATACAAACGATAGCATTCACTGTGCCGCGTATATCTCATTTATTGCTACACAACCTTCCGCTACAGTTGTATTCGATCTGGCTGGCATCAATAAGAAACAAAAAGGGATGAGTGTGACAAATGTCAATCTTCTCAAGGAAAATAAACCGACCGCCAATTTTACGCATACCAATGATAAACTGACCATTACCGCAGCACAAACATTTCAAAAAGGAGATACGGCTACCGTGCTCATTGTTTACAAAGGCATTCCTTCTGACGGACTGATCATTTCCAAAAATAAATATGGTCACCGTACTTTTTTTGCGGATAACTGGCCCGATCGTGGTCACAACTGGTTGGCCTGTGTAGATGACCCGGCTGATAAGGCATCGCTTGAGTTTATTGTAAAAGCACCCGACCATTACCAGGTTGTGGCCAATGGTATACAGGAGGAAGAAACAAGCCTGCCCGGCAATTTCAAACTCACACACTGGAAAGAAGACGTGCCTGTGCCAACAAAAGTAATGGTGATCGGCGTGGCAGATTTCGCGGTCAATCTTTCTGGTATGGTCAATGACTGTATACCTGTATCAAGCTGGGTATATCCCGAAGACCGGGGTAAAGGGTTTTATGATTACGCGCAGGCAGCAGAGATCCTGCCTTTCTTTATTAATTATGTAGGCCCATATGGTTATAAAAAATTAGCCAATGTACAATCCAAGACAACGTTTGGTGGTCTTGAAAATGCCAATACCATATTTTATTATGAGAACTCCATCACAGGTACAAGAAAATCGGAAAGCCTGATCGCCCATGAGATCGCCCATCAATGGTTTGGAAATATGGCTACGGAAAAAAGTTTTGCTCATTTATGGTTAAGCGAGGGGTTCGCTACATACATGACCATCTTGTATATGGAGAACAAATATGGAGCCGATACTGCCAGAAAAATGCTGGCCGAAGACCGGCAGCAGGTGATCGAATTCGTAAAAGAAAATAATACGCCGGTTATCGATACCAGCAGTGATTATATGAAACTGCTCAATGCAAATAATTACCAGAAAGGCGGCTGGATACTGCATATGCTTCGCCGGCAACTGGGTGATTCGATCTTCAGGAAAAGTATCCGCGCCTATTATTCTACGTATGCCGGTAAAAACGCGGACACCAAAGATCTTCAAACGATTTTCGAAAAGATATCGGGAAAGGACCTCTCTGGTTTTTTTCAGCAATGGTTATACACCCCCGGCATCCCCAAACTGGACATCCAATGGAAATACCGGGCAGCAGAAAAAAAACTGGAGCTTACCATCACACAATCGCAGGCTGTTGCTTTCAGTTTTCCATTAGAGCTACAAATAAATACTGGCAGTGCAAAAGAACCCCGCCAAACCGTGCAGGTAAACAAACAAAAACAGGTATTTACGATATCATGTGACCGCAAGCCGGTGAAAATCATACCAGACCCTGCCACTTCTCTTTTATTTTCCGCAACGCTTACCGAAGTACTATAAACTGAGTAGATAGCCGCTTTTCCGGAACCTGTATATTGCCGCTTAAATTTTTCATGCTGCATGGCAAAGGTTATCGATGAGTCCAAGCATATCGCAAAGCGGGTATTGATCGGGGTAATAACCGGGGTATTGGGTACTGTTATTCTTTATTTCCTGTATTATAAAAAACCAAAAGCCACCGATGCTGAATTGAGAAAAAATACCATCGCCGCCTGGAGATTGATCGTTTCTGCCGAGAACAGAACACATACCGCTTTTGATTCAAATTTTGCCAGGATGCTCAGGCAGGTGCCAACAGCAACCAGAAGCAAACATGCCATCCTGCAGGAATATCGAAAAAACGATAGTCTTGCAGCAGCTTCCTTTATCGCTGAAATGAATGAATTGAAAAACAGGGAAAACCTGGATAAGGATTTTATGATCATGCTGGGCACCCGTATTGCCTACCAGCAGCAGCAAAGCGAGGCAGGACGCAAATATTCTGTTCGTTTTGAAGCCATACAGGACAGTACCTCTATCAGCGAGGAGGACAAGCAGGATTTATTGATCCGTCTGAATGAAGCGAATCGTGAGCGCCTGAATAATATCACTATTCGTATTGGTCGAAATATTGAATATTTCACCGATGCGCTTAGTAATCGATATAAATACCCGTTTTTATTTTCGGACCTGAAATACTATGCTGTCTATATGCAGTTAAAGAAGACGAAGTCGGTCAAAATCGCCGAAGCCGCGAAACAAACCATTCCGGCATCGGCGCTGCCCTGAGCTACCCTGGTGGTTGCCTGGGTGATTTTTTTATGCCAGGGGCTTGTGCGGAGTAACGACTATAGTATATTAGTGTTATGAAGAAAGGGGTTTGGACAGACGGCAAAGCGACGGCGAAAAATATTTTACTGGCAGTCATCACATCTGTGCTGGGTGCTACAGTGATCTATTTCCTGGGATTCAATAACAAAAAAAAGCTGACCGCGGCGGAAAAAGAAGAAGCCACTATTGAAACCTGGAAAAGCTATAACTCGATCGAAAATATTCATACACAGAACCTGACCTCGCTGATGCAGGATGCCATGCAATACCAGCGGTTTGGCGACATAAAAATAGAAGCCGGTCAAAATTCGGAAAGGCTGATCAGCAGCATCGATGAGTTTATTGAAACGGATGGCGTGGATGAAAAACTGGTACAGCTCTTAAAAGACAGGGTGAAAGCAGAAAAAAAAATAAGCGTCCTTTCTGCTGGCTTTTATGAAAATATCGATAAGGTGGTCAGTGGGATGAAAACAAAACAGTTGCCGAAGCAACAGGTAGAAGATACCGCTTATGCAAGGGCCAGGCAGTATATCGGGCAAATAAAAGGAATACTGGCTCCTACTGCAGAGACAATCGAAAAACTGGCCGCTGATTTTTCAAAAAAGTATGATCAGCCTTTTGACCTGAATGAGTTCCTTTTTTTAAAGGGTGGCAGGTATGGTAAAAACATATTCGACCTTTCTCTTGAAAAAACCGTGAACACAGTAACAGAAGAGAAAAAAGAAGACAAAAAACCGGTAGTAAGCAATGAGGTATTGAAACTGGGCCTTGAATATTTTACCGGCAACTGGAAATCAGGCAATATCCGGATCAGTTTTTACAAAAACGGGGAACTGACCTGGAACGACAAATCCAATAATCGCAACTATGACGGTGAATGGACATTCAATAATGGACAACTGGCGTTGAAAATGAAAGGGCATCCACTGATGCAGGCAGATGGAATATTGCTGCTTGTTCCTGATAAGATCAAACCGGATTCATTCACCATGCAGACCGCTGACAACAAAGAGATTTTTAACATGGAAAAAATATAACCGAACGCTATACTGAATCGTGATGGAAAATAAACAAACACCAGAGCAGCCTAAACCGGTCGCTATTCCTAAACAACAAAAGACCAAACATTCACAGACTGTCAAAAATATCCTGATCAGTGTTCTCACCACCGTACTGATCAGCGCTACGGTATATTTTCTTGGGTTCAATAAGGCTTCAGGCACATCCAAGGCAGAAAAACAGCGGGCTACCATCGAAGGCTGGAAAGCGTATATGGTGTTGGAAAATATTATCTATAAAAATTCTATATCGCTGTTTATCGACCAGGCCCAATTCGATAATTATAAAGAGATGTTCCAGGAGATCCTGAATGAATCGGCGAAATTAACCAGCTCGATCGACCAGATACTGACTGATAAGGACATCGATAAAGACCTGGCCACCCTGCTCAAACGGCGAAAAGAGAACCAGGTCACGTCTATACCGGCAGCTGAGCTGGTTTTTAAAAGTCTTGATAAAATACTGGATTCCGCAATCGCGGAAGAATGGGATGAACAGCGCATGCGGGAAAGAACCGCGGCACGTCTATATCAATATGGCGATGAGAATAAAAGAATGTCGGCCCGTATTGTCAACGAGATCGCCGAATTATCAAAGACCCTATCCAGGAGATATGAATACGCGTTTGATATGAATGATTTTTATATGGTGCAGGTGGAAAAACAACCCAACAATATCTTCCGTATTCTCAGCGAGTCGACAACAGACAGTTCAGCAGCAATGGCCACCCGGGAATATATGATCGGTAAATGGACACCAAAATTCACTAACGCGCTTGTCAATATTGACGAAAATGGTAATTGGGAATCCGCCACTAAAACGGCGGCAGGCATCAATATAAACCAGAATGGTACCTGGGAAATTGCCAATAAACAACTCCTGATGCATTATACCTACGAGATGGATTCGGTTACTCATCAAAGAGCTCCCGCCGTATGGACATTCGATATATCAAGAGTAAGTAACAATTCAATCTCCCTCCAGATGACCACCGAGCCGTATAATTTTATCGTCTGGAACCGGAAGTAGCGGGTTTCTTTTCAAAACCAGATCAACGACCCGCAGTTTCTCTACCTAACCAAATTGTTGGTTAAACCAGGATAACAAAAGACCAAAATCTATTACTCTTTCCGGATCACGGAAACTCTTTTGAATTTTTCATTTTGAATTTGAATTTTCAATTCTGTTTAAATTCCTACATTCGGTATACAAACCACCCGGATGACCACCGACAACAAAAAAGGCTTTGGCGCCTTAGCTACCGTTAAAAATATTGGCATTGCCGTACTCACCACCGTATTGGGAAGTACGGCTGTATACTTTCTCGGCTTTCAGCGTTCCGGTAATAAAGATGAATTTGAGAGCAAAAAAACCGCCACCGAAGAAGCATGGAATTCTGTGGTAGACTATATGCGGTATGCCGATGATAAAAATAAAACGATCGCCTGTTTTTCCTGCGATCTGCAGCAGATGAAAAAAGAGATCATACGGGGCCTCAATCAGAATGTAACCAGTCTTAAAAACCTACAGAAGAATGATAAGGTAGATGAAAAAATGCAAACGGTCATTGATCGGGCCATGGACCAGTTCCTGGCACAGGAACCGCTTTTTACGATGTATTATGACAGTTCTTCCGTCATACTGAACTACCCCGATGAGGAAAAACTGGGTCTATCAACTAAGCTGCAGCGTTATTTCTTTGAAAGCAAATTGCATATCATAACCCGGGATACACTCGAAATAAAAACATTGCTGGATGATTTGAATAAAAAGTATAAGCTTGACATGCAATTGCCCAGGGCTACCGAAGCGGTATTCGATTATCCCTCGCTGATCGCCCGGTGGAATGTGGGTTGTGTTATTGAGATGAATTTTAAAAACGACCATACGCTTACCTGGATACAAAACCAGGAAACAACTACGGGCAGATGGGAAAGAACGGGGAAGATGCTGAATATCTATCTCAACAACAATACACGCTATGTATTTGAGATCATGGAAGTAAGTCAAAAAATACTGACTTTTTATGAGGAGGCTTCGAATGTTATAATGTCGGCCTGCCCAAAGAGCTAAGCGTAAAAAGAGAAAAATGGGGTGAAAGAGTTGGGCTCTTTGGTGTAAAGTTCTCTTTAGTATACCCAAAGAAGCCTCCGGTAAAAAAACGTGAATTCTGTTTAAATACCCGCTATTGACTTCTCTTTATTTTTTACCTTTCCCTCATGCTAATAAAAACCTATGGCAGTGCTGTATATGGAGTAGAAGCTATTTCCATCACCATAGAAGTAAACTGGATGACCACGGCCAAAGACCCAACCATTGTGGGACTACCAGATAGCGCCGTAAAAGAAAGCCTGCAGCGTGTGGAGAGCACGATCAAGACCAATGGCTTTATGATGCCGAGAACAAAAGTAGTTGTCAACATGGCTCCTGCCGATATTAAAAAAAGCGGGACGGCATTTGATCTGCCTATCGCTATCGGTATGTTGGCGGCCACTGAGCAGATTGAAAACAAGGAGGCGCTTTCAAAATATGTGATCATGGGTGAACTGAGCCTGGATGGTGAAGTACGTGCGATCAAGGGCGCCTTGCCTATTGCCATACAGGCCCGCAAGGAAAATTTCAAGGGCCTGATCGTACCAAAGATGAATGCAAAAGAGGCCGGCATGGTCAACAATCTCGAAGTATATGGCGTCACGCATATAAACGAGGTGATCAGTTTTTTTGAAAACGGGGAGAAAGGACTTGAAGCAACAAAGATCAACACCCGCGAAGAATTTTTTACCTCTCAATATGATTTTGAAATTGATTTTGCCGATGTAAAAGGACAGGAGAATATCAAACGCGCGTTGGAAATAGCCGCGGCCGGCGGGCATAACGCGATCCTGATCGGTCCGCCGGGCGCCGGTAAAACAATGCTGGCCAAACGACTGCCAACTATACTTCCTCCCCTGAGCTTGCAGGAAGCGCTGGAAACAACCAAGATCCATTCGGTAGCAGGTAAGTTACCGGAGAATGCCACGCTGATCTCACGCCGGCCATTTCGTTCGCCGCATCATACCATATCGGATGTAGCATTGGTTGGCGGTGGAGGTAATCCTCAACCGGGTGAAATATCGCTGGCGCATAATGGGGTGCTATTCCTGGATGAACTGCCCGAATTCAAACGCACTGTACTGGAAGTAATGCGGCAGCCGATGGAGGAACGAAGGGTGACGATCTCGAGAGCGAAGATCGCGCTGGATTTCCCGGCGAGTTTTATGTTGATCTCTTCGATGAACCCATGCCCTTGTGGTTATTATAATCATCCCGACCGCGAATGCACCTGTCCGCCCGGCGCTGTACAGAAATATCTAAATAAAATATCCGGCCCTTTACTTGATCGTATCGATCTGCATGTTGAAGTCACCCCTGTTGCATTTAGCGAACTCTCGGCCCTGCGGCCACAGGAAAATTCCGCGAGTATCAGGGACCGGGTGATCCTTGCAAGAGAGAAACAGGCGGAGCGATATAAAGAACATGCAGGCATTTATTGCAACGCGCAAATGAGCAGTAAGATGTTGCGGGAGATCTGTGTGATATCGCAGGCGGGACAAAACCTGTTGAAAATAGCGATGCAGAAATTGAATTTATCGGCGAGGGCTTATGACCGGATATTAAAAGTATCGCGAACGATTGCTGATCTTTCATTGAGTGATGATATAAAACCGGAGTATCTGGCGGAGGCGATACAGTATAGGAGTTTGGATAGGGAGGGATGGGCGGGATGAGGAATCGTTGAGTCGACATAAACAACTTTCAAAACCGTAAATAAATCAACAAACTATTCCTTTTGATCCGTTCACCGAATAGGCTATAACTATGTTATACTAAAGTTATACCATCTCATTTTTTAACCGATATTATTTACAGGCATCTGGTCACTACAATTTCCAGGTAACAAGACCTATCCAGCCACTTACAAACAAAATATACGCGATCAGTAGTAATGAAAACGCGGTCACCACAAGTATCCCTTTTACAAATAGATTGGGCACGGCTTTTAGTCTTCTAAAAACCATCGCCACATTTAACAAAGCGCAAATACCAAATAATGTAAACCCTATGAAAATAGAAATCGATATAAAAGATGGGGTTCCAAGCTGAAAAAGCCGGTAGCCATCGTTTTTTATTTTCATGAACGCCAGGGCTCCCCAAATGAGCGCAGCCACACCCGTCATCGGCAGGATGAACATATGCAATGATTTCGCCTTTTTCTTTTTTACAAGTAAGTAAACCAACGCGATCAATCCCAGCAACACGGAGAGCATGGCAAAGATCAATGCGAGGGCTATCGAAATACGCCAGCTAAATGCTTTTATGGCAGATACTTTTTCCGTATAGTGCTTATTGATGATCAGCACTTTTTTTCCATCGGCATTTGTCGCGAACGCGATTTCAGCCTGGGCTGCGCCCGGTTGGGTAAAGACAAGAGGTTTGATTTGTAGAAGCTGATGTTTCCTTCCCAGGATATTGAACTGTAAAGTGTCATTTTTAATCTCAACTTTCAGCAGCAGCAACCGGTCTGTAAAGGCCAGCAGATCATATCTTGGATCTTCTGCCTGGTAATACCCGAGGTAAGGTGTAATCTGTGTCTTATCCAGGGGCTGTGTCTTTATTGATTGAGACGGTCTTTCAATATTGCCATGCCTGCTCATATAATCATTGATCAGGTTTTCAATATTGCCCAATCCATTACTATTGGATGAAAGTACAAACCCATATCCCAATTCCCTGTTGTACCTGAAGCTTGACCTGCAGGTGCCCAATATACCATCATGGCCGCGCATGATCCCAAAATCTTCATTGCCCAATGCATATCCGCTACTCAGCCCGGCTCTTGCCGCGAGCGAACTGGTTGGCAGTTCAATACGTTTTAGCGATTCTTCGGAAAGTACAGGTCTTCCATTTTGGAGAAAGAGTTGCAGGAACTTTGTCATATCATCAGCACAGGACCACAAGGAGCCTGCCGCCGCAGGCAGCAGCGTAACGGAAGGCACTTCTTTGATCTGTCCTGAAGCCTGAGAATACTCCCTGGTGTCCTGGTCGGGATGCCTGCTCCAGCTATCAAAATTAGAAAGCCCCATGCCCAGTGGCATCAATATGTTTTCTGTCAGGTACTGATCATATTCTTTGCCTGTAATTTTCCGGATGATATACCCAAGAATCGCATAGTTCACGTTGCAATAGGTGTATCGTTCTGAAGGTCGCCAGCGGCAGATCATCGATGCTTTTTGCTGCAACATCATTTCTTTTGAATCGTATTGTTTCCGATCCAGGCTATACATTTTATTGAACTTAAAGTCATCAAATCCTGTTGTGTTTTCCAATAGGTTTACTATTCGAACAGGATTGCTGGTTTCCCAGGCATTTGTAAAGGGCACGTCTGGCGCAAGATCCCTAAGCCGATCATTCAAATCCAGTTTACCCTGTTCAACAAGTTTCAATATCGCAATAGCTACAAATGATTTGGTAATGGATCCTAAACGAAAAAGGGTCCGGCTGTTTACAGCCCGCTTATTCTTAAGATCCGCATAGCCAAATCCACCTGAAAACAATACACTGTCTCTGGTAGCAATGCTTACCATAAGACCTGGAATACTTCGCTTATGGGCGATTCTCCCGATTGAATCGGCGAGTTCCTGGATAGAATTTATTTTGCCGGGCTGCTGCGCATTCGAAATGATACTGCTCAATAAGAAAATCAATAACAGCAGGTATGTTTTCATATTTGTTTTATCCAAAGATGGCTGGAACGTTTTGCACAAACAAAAATAGGGTACTGAAAAGGTTTTGCCGTATGCAGACACAGTAAATCAGGTGATATTATTTTAGTCACCGGTTTTACCAGGCTGATCACCAGTTTTTGGCTATTTGCGCCAGATTTGTATCTGTTAACTTTGAATACCAGATATTTAATTCATGGCAGTAATTGGAGAAGGGCTTGTAAATCTCTTTAAACAGGGCCGCAGGATACATATTGTTTTCCTGGCGGGTTTATTTTTAGTCACGCTCATCATCACTATTCAAAGCGCCTCCTATAAACAGGTTGCCCCAAAAGCTTTACTGGTATATCTATTGACGATCGGCTGCATCTACTCGGGCAGGTGGCTTACTCAGCAATTTTTGGTAAAAAAAAGATGGGCATTATTGATCTCACTTTTTTGTCTTTTTGTTTGTTTATTTTCTGCAGCAGGTATATTCGCTATGGCCTACCTACTTGGGTTAAGGGATGGAACTGACCTGACCGGGCTGGTGGTTACCGTGCCCTTATTGGTTATACTTGTCTTATTTGCCGGATTGCTTATCTCTATTACCAGGATAGTGATTCGTCAGCAGATCAGGGAGAGCAAAATTCTTCAATACCAGTCAGAGACTGAATTGAATTTGCTCACCAGCAAACTAAGCCCGCATTTTTTGTTCAATACACTTAATAATCTTTATGGTTTGTCCCGTACCGATCACGACAAAGTGCCGGGGCTGCTGCTCAAACTCTCTGACTTGCTCGACTATGCTCTATACAGTTCTGATGAACCATTTGTCAAACTCAAAGAAGAAGTAGATTATGTCCTCAATTTTATTGAACTTGAAAAAATCCGGATCAGCGACAGGTTGGTACTAAACATTGATATTATTTCCTTTGACATCACTATCAAGATTGCACCGATGGTACTGATCGTATTTGTAGAGAATGCCTTCAAACATGCGAAAAACACCCTAACTGGCCAGGTTCATATATCCATGAGACTATGGGTAGAATCTACCTGGATACATTTTGAAATTGAAAACAGTATTGCTGACCAACCTGCTCTGGTTGAGGATAAGAAAACAGGATTGGGGATAACAACAACTATAAAGAGACTTGATTTACTGTATGGCAAAATCTATAGCCTGGAGCATGGCAGGAAAGGAAAAAGCTATTTCGTGAATTTAAAAATACCCAAAAATGCAACGCATTAAATGTGTGATCATAGATGACGAACCGGTTGCCAGGGATCTATTGGTTGAGTATTGCAGCTACCTGAATATTCTGGAAGTGGTTGCAGTATGCGGAAATGCTTTTGAAGCCCGGGAGGTATTATTGAATCAGCATATCGACCTGGTTTTTTTGGATATCAATATGCCTGTGCTGGATGGAATCAGCTTTTTGAAAACAATAAAAAATCCACCACAGGTCATTTTCACCACGGCATACAGGAAACATGCATTAACAGCTTTTGATCTTGCCGCCTGCGACTATTTAGTTAAGCCATTTTCATTAGAACGGTTTATGCAATCTATCGACAAGGCCAGCAACTATTTTGGCGCTGCCCAAAAATTAACGATCAACAGCAATGAATATATCCTGGTCAAGACAGAAAATAAAATCCATAACGTGAAAACAAATGAAGTATTATTTGCTGAAGCGAAAGGAAATTATACGCATATCTTTTTTACCGACCAGGTATTAAAACCAAAACTGGCTTTGTCGGGTTTTGAAAAATTATTGTTACCAGGTCAATTTCTTCGCATACACCGTTCATTCATTATCAATAAAACAAAAATAAAACACATAGAGGGCAATAGAATTTATATAGAGAAATATGAGATACCAGTGGGGAGTAGTTTTAAAGAAGATTTTATAAAAGCCCTGAACTTAAAAGGCTAAAAAACAGTCGTCTCCTATTGTGCAACTAAAAGGATATCCCCTTATCGGTAACCTGTTATATCATTCGGGATATTGCTAAACTTATTCATTTAGCTGTCACGGTCAGTTATTACCAGTGTAAACACGGGTTGCCAACCTTGTTTATTGACCACACATTTGCATTTATTGTCTAAAGGAATCAGAATATGCCCTATGCTTTGGTAACCGCAGATTTTCCTGGTATCACAACCGAACAACGTAAGGAAATCTATGCTCGTTTAAAAATTAAACAATGGTTGAAAATAAAAGAATTTGGCCCGCAGATATTCACTATCTGGCAGGCAAGTTTTAGAGAGGATGTTACAGATACAGAAATAAAACAAGCAACCATAGAAGATTTTACCACCTGCGCAGGCTCTGTCAAACCCAAACTGGTGATCATGGCTTCAGAATATGACAGCCTGGGTATTAAAAGTTTGTCATTATAAAAAACCTGACACGCGCCATTGCCCTATGTATCAAGACAGCTTTCCGGCCGCTTGTTTGTATTTTTTTGATACCTTCTTAAAACATTTTTTCATCAGCCATTTCGACCAGGGTGTTTGTTTGATAATGATCCGCGGTATCCATTGCTGAAATGCGATGATCTCATTGATCTTATCTGGCATCAGGCCTTTATATCCCACCGCGTAGATCTGGTCGGTATGTTTTATCTTATACCGCTTCAGCATATTCCAGACCAGGTGAAATACATATTCGTTCTTCGCTGCCAGTCCTGGTTCGTATTTGCCCAGTAGCCGAAAAAATTCGGGTAATTCCACATTGATGTTTTTATAATACTTGTATGTTTCCTGTTCCGGGCTTTTGCCGATATTCACCAGTTTTTCAGGAATATACTGATAGCCGGGATGCGCAAGAAGAAAACGCATATAAAAATCAATATCCAATACCCAATTAAAACTACCATCATATTCAATTGCCGGATCGCAACGGTGCATGGCCGCGCTGGGATGCCCGATCACATTCAAATAAAATAAACAAAACACCGATTCGTCCAACATTTGTTTTTTCTCCGGCGTCAATACATCTTCTTCAATTTTATCGCTATTCAAATAAACCTGGCTGGTGGCGCAAAAAATAAAGTCCTTACCTGATTGCCTGGCCGCATCCGCGAACACCTGCAATGCATCGGCCGTTGCAAACCAGTCATCATCATGCATCATCTTTACCCATTCACCGTTCACGCGCCGCATTACTTTTATACAATTAACCCCGGCCGTAGTAGAAGGTATATTACGCTGATAGTTGATCGGTAGTCGGCCCGCATAGGTTGCAACGAGGGTTTCTACCGAATCATCCGGACTATTATCATTGACCAATACCTCAAAATCGTTGAATGTCTGGATTGAAATAGAATCCAGCAGTTTTTTCAACAGATCAGTTCTTTTATAAGTAGGAATACAGATCGAGATAAACGGTTTAGTCATTTCCTTATAGTTATAATGTCTTCCTTTTTATTTGCATTATACAGCGCGGTAAACTGTAATGTATTTCTGCGCTGCTTTATCCCAGTTAAAAGAAGCGGCCTGTCGTTTTATTTTCTCCACCATTCCTTCTCTATAATATGTTTCCATGCCCTGCTCAAACACCTGGCGCATCGACGCCGGATCAAAACTGGTAAAATAAAACGCCGCATCACCCCCGATCTCGGGTAGGCTGGTATAATCTGATAAAAAAACGGGTCTGCCAAAATGCATGGGTTCCAGCACCGGTAATCCAAACCCTTCACCAATACTTGGAAATATAAATGCCAGGCAATGTTTATAATACCAGTACTTCTCTTCTTCTGTAACTGGTCCGATCATTTTTACCCTTGCGCTCACCCCCTGTTTGGCTGCTGCTTCCATTATTTTTTCTTTATACGGAAAATCATTCAGCCCGGCTATCACCAGTTCATAGTCATTACCCGCTAATAAAGCAGGTAATACATGAAAATTTTTCCGGGAATGCGCCTGCCCTATGGTAAACAAAAAAGGTTGTTGTGGCGTATACCCTGGTATCTTCAATTCCTCTGATTGTGGAATATTGCAACCATTATGAATGATCGTGTAAGGCTTCTGCCCCAGTTCAAGATTTTCTTCTGCCTGTTTTTTTGCAAAGGCAGAAATATAAGTAAGGTGATCGGCCCTGTGCACTCTTTCCTGGATCAGCTTCAGGTATTTCTTTTTGCTTTTAGCCGTATACTCTTCTTCGCTGAGAAAATTCAGGTCGTGTATCGTAAAAATATTTTTTGTTTTCCGGCTGAAGGGGCGGTACCACGACAAAGTGGTAGCAATATGCCAGACATCGAATTTGCCGGTTCCAAACCGGTAGATCTTATCCCTGCTTTGCTGGATGGTATACTGCGCCCTGTCTCCAAAAATACCTTTTTCCTTTTCCGGGAGATAAAAATGCAGGTCGATACCCGGCGCAGGCACTTTTAACAGGTGACTGCCTAATTGGTAGCAAAAATGGTACAGCCCGTTAAACTCGTTGCCGCCCAGCCGATGCAGATCTACCAAAACATTGCGCATGCCGGCAAATTAAGGATAACTGTAGCAATCTCCTGCTAAGTTGTCATTTTTTTACGAACTTGTACGATGTTTGAAGCGTGTCTGCTTCAAACTGACCACCCCCAAGAACTTTTTATGAAAATATTACTGCATTATCTTAAACCGCATAAATGGCTGGTAGCATTGGTGCTTTTCTTAGCTGCGATCAATATTGGATTTTCCCTGCTCGACCCGATCCTGTTGGGTAAACTGATTAACCTGGCAAATAAACATATTGTACATAATCTTGATCCCAATGTGTTTTTTAATTCTTTCTCCTGGAAAAATCCCGGTGTCTGGTTTATCCTCGTCCTTTCTATCTCGGTGGCCATGGTAAGCCGGATAGCTAAAAACTTCCAGGATTATTTTTTACAGGTAGTTATTCAAAAATTTGGCGCCAAGGTATTTACAGATGGTTTACAACATGCCATGAAATTACCTTACCAGCAATTTGAAGATCAGCGAAGTGGTGAAACGCTTTCTGTTCTGACCAAGGTAAGAGCGGATGTAGAAAAATTCATGATCAATTTTATCAATATCCTGTTTGGTGTATTGGTGGGTGTTCTTTTTGTTTTTGTGTATGCCGCGCTCTTTATCAACTGGAGAGTACCTGTTGCCTACCTGGTAGGCATTGTGGTGCTTACACTTGTCACGAACGCGCTGAGCAAAAAGATCAAAACCATTCAGAAAAGCATTGTAGGAGAAACCACGGCCCTCGCGGGATCCACTACCGAATCGCTGAGAAATATAGAACTGGTCAAAAGCCTGGGACTTACACAACAGGAAGTAGGAAGGCTCAACAAGAATACCTATAAAATATTGGGACTTGAACTGAAAAAAGTAAAACGTATCCGCAGTATCAGTTTTATCCAGGGCACGATGGTGAATACCCTGCGCCAGGTCATTCTTTTTATACTAATGACATTGATCTTCGACCTGCGGATGGACGCCGGGCAATTAGTGACCATGCAGATATTTTCCTTTTTTGTATTTGGTCCGTTACAGGAGATCGGTAATATCCTGCTCTCTTACCGCGAAGCCGAAGCATCACTCAATAATTTTCACGCGTTGATGCAAAAAGAACCGGAGAAAGATCCACTGGATCCTAAACCGCTGGGAAATATAGAGACATTATCTTTCAGAGGCGTAGCATTCAAACACCAGACGGCTTCTCAAAAAGCCATTAACAATATCAGCTTTGATGTTCGCATTGGTGAAACGATCGCCTTTGTTGGCCCAAGCGGAAGCGGTAAGTCTACGCTGATGAAATTACTGGTTGGTCTTTACCGTCCACAGGAAGGCAAGATACTGTACAATAATCTGGATGAAACTGCTTTACGTTTTGATGATCTGAGAAACCAGATCGGTTTTGTAACACAGGACACCAATCTCTTTAGCGGAACGATCAAAGAAAACCTCTTGTTTGTAAACCCCGCCGCTACTGAAGAGGATGTGATGGATGCATTGAATAAAGCTTCCTGCCAGAATTTATTAGAACGTGCTGAAAAAGGCCTCGACACCATGATCGGTGAAGGCGGGTTAAAATTATCAGGTGGCGAAAAACAACGCCTCTCCATAGCCCGCGCATTACTTCGCAAACCCAAATTGTTACTCTTTGATGAAGCGACTTCCGCGCTTGATTCATTGACCGAAGAAGAAATAACAGATACTATCCGTGAGATCTCCACGGAAGGAAACCAGATCACGATCCTGATCGCTCACCGTCTTTCTACTATCATGCATGCAGACCGCATCTATGTACTGGAAAAAGGAGATGTGGTAGAAACAGGCAACCACGAGCACTTACTTTCCGAAAAAGGATTGTATTATGCCATGTGGAGACAACAGATTGGGGAGAGGAAGACTAAAATGGCCGTGATTTAAAAATCTGTCAGCCCTTTACGATTGCGAATAAGGGTTCAGGTATAGTTGTGCCAATATTGATGGGGTCATTGGCGACCACACTCAACCTGGTTTTGTACATACCCACCACCGTATCAAAATCACCCTGGGCCGTCGCCAATGTTAACCATGTATCTATTGGAATCGTGACATATCTGGTCTCGTTCAGGCCTATCTGATCACTAAGTGTTGCGCCACCGATAGAGATTTCCGAAGTTTTAAAATTCCCGTATTGGTCAGCTTTAAGTACCTTAAGTGTGAAAAATAAACTTGAGGTGCAGACGGCCGTTCCATTGTTCATTACACTAACTATAACTGAATAATCACCCGCTTTAAAATTTGATGCGGGCCATAAATGATACGGATTTGGACGTACTTCAATATTTGTTATTACAATGCTTGGCGCTCCGGCTGAAGGTGGGGGTGAAACCGAGGATGGATTATTAGTGCGATTATTACCACAGCCCGGGGCTAAGTAAACTAATAAAAAAACAAAAATGGGAATTGCGATTAACTTTTTCATATTGTTGGTTTAAAGGTTTTGAGATTGAAACAAAAAATTAAACTATACAGCACAGGGAAAATGAATGCTCCATGTGGTTTAATCAAATTTGCCTTAAATAAAAACAAGTGGTCTTGCCTAAATAACCAGAATTGAAAGTGCCTTATAAATATAAAACCTGGGGTCTTGGTATAAGATACGCTTTATGGGCGCTATTTTTAATTTTCCTCACCTGTTTTTCCAAAGCTCGCTAAATACATTCGACTTTTCCAGATCTTCCATATCACTAAGTTCCCATTCGAGGGCCTTGGTGCTTTGAGAGATCTCCAACAGAGAAATTACAAGAGAGGCGAGTAAACTAAGCAGGCTAAGTGCAAAAAGATACTGGATCAGTACCACCCATTGCTGGTATACTCCGTACATCGTCACCACGCAACAAACAAAACTGAAAACGCCCGCGGCCTGCATCATCCGTATCAGGTTGATGCGGATACGAAGTATCCTGATCTGTTTCAACAGTAAATGATTCTTCTCCCCTTTTACATATTCATCATGCAATTTCCGGATCAGGTTGGCCAGCGCGAGATAACGATTGGTATACGCCAATAATAATAAACTGATTGCGGGAAATAAAAGAGCGGGCGTGTTGAAAGTGATTTCCATGCCCAATATTAAGAAAACAAGTTTAAAGTCCTTTGTTTGTAAAATTCTGTGTTCTCAGTCCCGGTTCGTGAGTTCAGGGTTCTTTAATTCGAAGGTTAAATATATACGATTGGCTTGTTAAGCAATATATATAAAGACCCCTCAAGCTAAAGAACCCTGAACTCACGAATCAGGAACTCACCAACCCGTGACTGAAAACCAAACTATTCTGATTAATTTTTCAAAGAAAAACTCAGCGGCACATTCACCTTTATGGAATAATTTCTTCCCATATTAAAAACTCCGGTGCGACCTGTGACAAGATTCTCTGGTGCATATTTGAGCCTGCTCAGGTGATTTTGATACGCTACATCTGAAATATTATTAGCAGTAAAGAATAAACTGAACAGGGTTTTTCCTTTTGCCACCACATCACCCCCAAAACCGGCATTCAGCAATGAATACCCCTTCGTTTTTGTTTCTGTATTAAAACCAGTGAACGGCTCATTCTGCGCAAATGTATTGTCGAGTTCGACCTTCGCATAAAGATTCCTGACGGTTTTCCCTTTTTTCAAAAAGTCGCCTCGTAGCTCATTGATCAGTCTTGCCGCGGGAATAAAAGGCAGGTTCTTGCTTCCATCCTGAGCCTCGTTCAACTGGCCACGTACATAAGAGAATGTATTTTCGAAATGCAGCCAATCCAACGGATGCGGATGGATATCAAGATTCATTTCCGCGCCATATAGATGCGCATTACCCTGGCTGAAACGAAAAGCAAAAAACTCTTCCGGTCCATTGGTAATGATAGAGTCGCCACCGGCTACAGCTGTCAGCTTCCTGTAATAAATAAAATCATTGATCGCATTGTAAAACAGGGTGGCTGAAAATGAAACGTGCTCACTATTCACATCCAGGCCCGCATCTACCTGGAAACTTTTTTCAGACTTCAGGTCCTGCTCTCCATATTCATACCTATTGGTTCCCTCGTGCGCGCCATTACTGGCCAGCTCAGGTATACCGGGGGCGCGAAACCCGCGAGCAAGGTTTAATTTCAATACTACATTTTGCGAAGCTTCATAACTCAGGCCCGCGCTTGCCGATACATTCGAGAAATCTTTTTTGAACGCCTCGAATTTTGTATCTGCACCATCCATTAATAGTTTAGAGTTCACTGAACGGTTATCAAAACGAAGCCCCCCGCTCAGGGTCAGTTTATCCAGTGTTTTTTGCGTGTACACAAATCCCCCGATATCAAAAAGATCATACTCGGGGATCAGTTGTTCCGCACCTTTATTCTTATTGTTTTGCTGCATACCATTCAGTCCAATAGTTGTTTTCCAGTTATTCTTTTCTGCAAAATGGTATTGGAGATTATAGTTAACCGTTTTCAGGTCAAAGTATAATTCCTTTTCATCCGGCTCAAGGATATTTCCGAATTCCTGCCGCTGGTTGCGTTGATAGCCGAGATTAAATGTAAGCCGGTCTCTGCCGATATTAAAACTATTATCCGTTATTACCTTAAAGTGCTGGATACGCTGACGGCCGATATAAGGATCGGTTGATTTAAAATCTCTATCCGTAGCGATCGCTTCTTCTTCTATGCCGCCGTTATTTACCAGCTTGAGAAATTGCCCGGTTGCATCGTCCCTATCGCCTTCCACCAATCCGAGATGCTGATCAAAATTGCTAACGATCAGGTGGCTATATCCCCAATTTCTATTAAGACCGGTATATGCGGAGAAATCCTTTTCCCTGAATTTGGAATTGAATACATACCCAT
>CAZGSG010000094.1:10950-20028 GCA_964528095.1 uncultured Terrimonas sp. | reverse complement strand
AACTAACCGGCAATGGAAATTCGCTATATCCATATCGCCATTTAAAGGCCATATTCTACTCAACACGATAATATGTTTTCGAAGCTGCCTGCGCTGATAATCGCTCATAAAATAATTGTGAAAAAAAAAGCAACCCGATCAATCTGCCTGAAAAAAAGATAGCCCGTATGTACACATCCATCCTCATAATACACTGAATTAAAACTGATTTTTATACCGGTCAACCACCCGAACTCTCCACTTTATAGAACCGCTGCCTGATAAGAATAGAAGCGGCAATAATGATGATCACTATGCCAACTATAAAAGCCATCATGCCATTGTCTGCCACATATCCCAACACCGCGATTCCCAATCCTACAAATATGGTGCTGATAGCAATTACTTTTATTCCAAACATATTCTGTTTTGCTGCAGCCGCGTTCCTGGAGCCAGGCGTGCCGTCAGGCGCAATCCGGAGATAAGGTATTTCCATTTTTGAAAAATAGGCGTACACATCAAAAAGTATCAGCATTAGTATAGGCAAACCTACCCCTAGCAGCGTTTCCAATGTCCGGGAAAGCGTGATGCCAAGCAAAGAAGGACTGAGTACTTTAAAAAATAAACTTACCAGCAGCGAAGTCACCGAAATAAAGATCAGTGAAAAAGAACTTTGCCTTTTGGAAAAAAGTGAATAGATAACAGGAGCAAATAAACTGCCACCGGCAATGGCGGCTGTGCTGAGTACTACTTCTACAATACCGCCCGCTGCCGGCACCAGGATAGCGAGGAAAACGGTACCGGCCCCAAACAACACGGTAAATAATCGGGCAACAAGGATGGTCCTTTTTTCCGTGCTTTTTGGAAAAAAAACATCCTTATAAATATCCTGGGCAAATATGACAGCGGCTGTATTGATCGTGGTGTTGGCTTTGCTGGCAGTAGCTGCTATCATTCCTGAAAGTACAAGACCTATTAAACCTGCCGGAAGTATTTTCTGACAAAGCATCATGTATGCGCCCTCAGCTTCCGTTCCCTGTAACGAAGGATTGATCACCCTGTATATCATGGGAGGTAGCATCCAGATAATCGGCGCTATCAGGTAAAGCGCCCCGAACAAATAAGCTACTTTTTTTGCGTTTCGTTCGGTAGATACAGAAGTATAGCGTTGTACATAGCTCCAGTTGCCGGCCACATATACCACCTGGTAAATAAAGAACGCCAACATAAAACCAATACTGTATTCCTCATTAAATGGTTCAAAGAAGCGGTCAGGCGCTTTTTGCAGAAAATTTTGTATACCGCCCACTTCAGTAAGAGAAAGGGGGATGATGATAATAACAGAAGCGGAGAGAATAACGAATTGCACTACATCAGTTGCAAGTACCCCCCAGAGCCCTCCACCTGTTGTATAAATAATAATGGTCACGCCGATCACAATAATACAGGCTTCGAGCGAAAAGGGCGTAGCGACGTAAACAATTTTACCTACTGCATAGAGTATCGCTGCGGTACTTACCAGGCTATACAGGAGTACCATGTAACTATAGTATTGTTTGGCGGCTCTTCCATACCGTTTACCCAGATATTCAGCAGCGGTAGCCGCGCCCGTTTTTTTCCACCGGCCCGCGATGAAAATAGCCGTGACAAACCCGCTCAGGCACATCGTAAACTGAATAGCATTGGCCACCAACCCATACCGGTAAGCAATAGAGCCCCATACCACAAAGGTGGCTGCAGAAAAATAAGAGATGAAAAGTGACAGGCTATTGATCCACCAGGGTGTTTGTCCGCCTGCTTCAAAAAATGATTTGGAACTTTTACTGCTTTGCACAGTAAATACCAACCCGATGATCACCATTAATATGGCAAAAACGCTCATTACCCCAAAATCAAGTGTAGTCATAATAGTTTAATAGCATCTGATCTCAAAAATAGCGGCCGGTATATTGGCCGCCGGATGTTCACATTTTACCACTAAGGTATCTGTGAGGAGTGGTACTTCCAGCTTAATCTGATTTCTTGTCTGATGATTACCCGTTATATTTTTTACAAGCCTGCCGCTGCCATCATAAATGCTATAGTTCCTGATACAAAATGGCATTACATTTTCCGGGTGCTGCATCAGTACCGATTCCATCGGGTGATCCATATCGGTGTCAAAAGTCAGGAGGATAGTTTGTATAGTGACAGCGGTAGTCCACTTAATTACCAGTTGCGGCAACAGGTCATCTGGAGCTGCCACCCACGCGTTGGGAGAAAGATAAGGCCTTGCATAACCATTCTTTATATTGCTGGCATTATAGGTAAACAAAGCTGTCGAAAAATTAATGGCCATGTTCTCGCCGGCTGGTCTGCGCCGGGGAGTCCAGAATTCAAAAGCATCTACACCAATATCATTAGGCGGGGTTTGTACGCCGGTATTGGAAACTGCTTTATTCTCTTTTTGATAAAGTGATAATAATCCCGTGAGTCTTGTGTCAGACAAACAAGCTGACACGTCCTCATTTTTCCTGAATATGATAAATGCATACTGGCTATCCGTAAAACTTGTCTGCCAGTCCAATTCAATACAATTGCGGCCTGGTTCAAGTGACAACATTTTTTCTTCCAGCATACTATCAGGTGTATAACTTCCCATTCGGCTTGAAATAGCCAGTTGTACCGGAAGAGTTGTTTTCACCTTTGCCATAAGATGGAAACGCATCAAAGGCAATTTACCCGGCGATGCCGGTATCATTTGTGCGATACCGGTTGTTAACGGGTATTCTTTTTCACTTTCTGGCAATGTTTTCAGGTCAAATTCGCTGGACGCAGTGACCGTCGCTGTTTGCACAAGCTCAGATGCATCTTCTTTTTGAAGGCCGGGTATAAATTGCCCGGCTCTCAATAACCGTTGTTGCAATTCATGTATATGACCGGTGACCTCGCGAGGTGAGACCCTCCTTTCAGTGGCGATTGCAGCGGCCATAGCTACTGCCTGCGCGTTGGAAGCAGAAGTCCCCATCACCCTGGTAGATCCGAAGGCAACATGCGACGCGCTGATGATCCTGCCGGTTAAAAAAAGATTGGTGATATCCCGGCTATACATACAGCGATAGGGTATCGAAAAAACACCTTTGCTATGCCATTGGTTACAGCCCGGCAATTCACTGAATACGCCATCTGCCGGATGAAGGTCGATAGACCAGCCTCCAAAGGAAACGGCATCATGATGGGGTCGTTGCTCGACAATATCCTGCTGGATTAACATATAATCTCCGCAAAACCGGCGACTCTCCCTTTTGCCCGGGATAGTTCCAACCCATTCCAACGTATAGTTAGCCGCCTCTGGAAAGTTACCAGAGTTCTTTATATAATTCCATACACCGTATACAATACGCCAGAGCTCCCATTTTATAGTTTCGGTTTCCTTCACGGTATCCAGCCTGCCGCCGTATTCTATCCACCAGAGCTTACAGCCCTGCTCCTGCAGGTTGAATGTTTTATACCTTGGAATGGTAGCTATATCAGTCAACGCAAATGAAGGAGGTATATATTGAACAGGCCTGCCGGTATCTTTTGAATAAAAATACAGGCTGTGGCCAAGCAGTTCTCCGTACTCCTTTGAGGGTGCAAATTTTTCATCGAACTCATCCCTTGCTTCAGCACCCATTCTAAAAGACGCACCCGAGAGAAAAGCAATGATACCATCACCGGATGCATCACAAAATAATTGCGCAGCAAAAGTGTATTCAGTTTGGTTCTGGCTGCAATACCCTTTTATAGCTTTGATCGAATCAGGTGTATCTTTTACTACTTCATACACGGCGGTATTAAGATAAAGGCTGATATTTTTTTCTTCTACTACCTTCTCCAATAAAATAAAATCAAAAATTACCGGGTTCCCTTCGGGGTTACGATAGGTATTCTCTACCAGTAGCTCATCAATAACACCGCCTTCCCTTGCCCAGCGGTTATTATTACCCATATGCGATGTGGCCCCCAGTATCCATAACCGCACTTCACTGGAAGCGTTTCCTCCCAGTACGGGCCGATCCTGTACCAATGCGACTTTCAGTCCTTCTCTTGCCGCTGTGATAGCGCAGCAAACTCCACTCACACCTCCGCCTGCAATAACAAGGTCAGCTTCGACCTCTTCGGTAAAGAGTTTTCTCGGGCCACCACCTTCATTCAATATCATGCTTAACTGCTTAAAAATGTTTTATGAATGCGCACTTGTCCGTACCGGAACACTACTTCCAGCCATCATTTTGTGTAAGCAGGGGGTTTGCGTTAATTTCCACCTGTGGTATAGGAAAATATTTATTCCTTGGCGCCACCGTCCTGGTAGGATAGTCCGCGTTTACAGCGGTCGGGATCACTGTCAGGAATTTATTCGTACGGGTAAGATCATACCAGCGGTCCCCTTCTCCAACAAATTCCCAGGACCTTTCCTGTAAAACAGAATCTATAAATGCTGTTTGAGAAAGACCACGTGTAAGAACAGGAAGACCTGCACGGATCCTTACCGAGTCCACATAAGAATAAGACTCTGTAGCGGGACTGCCTGCACGCGCCTGCGCTTCAGCTGCAATGAGGAACGCGTCAGCCAGGCGCAACAGGTAAATATTATTGTTACCATAAGCGCCAACAGAATTAGGGTCTTTATATTTTCCCATCAAGACAAGATCTTTGGTAGCGAGCCTTGTATCTATATTTACCCTGGCAACAGTTACATTAGACCCATTTACATAATTGGTATCCATTAAGGCTTTTCTTTTATCTGCCGAACCAAAAGAATTATAGAAGGCGCTATACACATACATGGCGCCTGCTCCACCTTTATTATAATTGGATACGCCGTTAGGCGCGGCAAAAAAATGGATCTGCGATTGGCGGATAGGATTGGTCGCGTTATTCAGTTCTACCGCGAACATTACTTCCTGGCGTGCCAGGTCTTTTTTTGCTGCGGTAAATAGATCTGCTACGGACGGAACGAGCGCATACCTGTTTGAATTTATTACAGCTTTGGCACTGGCTATTGCGATATCCCATTTTTCATTATACAAAGCTGCTTTCGCATGTAAGAGCAGGGCAGCCTGTTTGCTTACACGACCTTTTACCAGTGAAGCAGTATAATCAGGCAATAACTGTTCTGCTTTGCTGCAGTCTGCAAAGATCTGTTCATATACTTTATCAATGGGCTGTCTGCCAACAAATGCTGCGTCTATCGAATAGGTAGGTGTTATCTTGACTATGATGCTTCCAAAGTTTTTTGTAAGTATCCAGTGACAAAATGCCCTGAGAAAATAAGCTTCTCCAACGATATTATCACGCCTTACTGCTTCCATGGGTGTAGCAGGCACTTTCTCAATCACCCAGTTGGCGCTTTCAATAGTGATGTAAGCCCTTTTCCAGATCTCCTGTGGAGATTCGTTGGTTCTGCCAAAACCGTTTTGTGCAGAATAAGACGGCTCATACAAAAAACTGGTAAGCGTATTTCTTCCCACAACGTTACGCGGAAACATCTGATCCGCCGACCACTCTGCAGCAAAAAGTGGTGCTCCGCTATTGTACATCCCATAGAGATTGCCATACACCGCGGAGATCGCGGCTTCCGCTTCGGCAGCATTGGAATAAAAATTCTGCGTATAAATATTGGAATAAGGTGTTTCTTCCAGCGCTTTCTTGCAACCGGTAAAAACAAATAGTATAGTAATGATATAGATAAGTCGTTTCATAAAAGCTGATTTAAAGTGTTATTTGTAAACCAAAAAGTACTGATTTGGATGCCGGGTAAACAATATTATCTACTCCGAATTGTGTGTTCGAACTGCCAAATGAACCCACTTCCGGATCAAAACCTGAATAATCAGTAATGGTGAACAGGTTATTTGCACTTATATAAACTCTTGTTTTGCTGATATACTTTGTAGAAAATGTATAACCAAGTGAAATATTCTTACAACGTAAAAAAGATCCATCTTCAAGATACCTGTCAGATAAGGGCAATCTTCCTCCCTGGCTGCCTGCAGCTACCTGGTACTCACCGGTGGTATTGGTCGGCGTCCAGCGATCAGCTAAACCTGCCACTACATTTCTGCCGCCAATAGGATTTTCAAGTGACCAGCGGGCAAGGTTAAAAATTTTATTCCCTGATACTCCGGAAAAGAATGCCGCAAAATCAAACTGTTTGTAGCTAACTGTTGTAGAAAATCCATAGATGAATTTAGGAGTGGCGTTGCCTGTTATCACCTGGTCAGCAACTGAAATGATTCCATCACCATTTATATCTTTTACCCTTTGTGCACCCGGTCTTGGCCTGGTAACCGGCTGGCCGGGAATGATAGGATCGCCTGCCTGGAAAAGTCCATCATATACATAGGTTTTGAACAAACCCAGGGGCTGGCCTACCCGCAGTACATTATAATTATTAATGGATACTTCTTTTGTCGAATCATCTGCTAACCGGAGCAATTTGTTGCGGTTGATTGTAACGTTTGTACTTACATTCCATCTCCAATCCTTGTTCCTGATGATATCTCCTCCAATTGAAAGTTCAATACCCTTATTTTCAATAGAAGCAAAATTGCCGATCACAGCGTCATAACCGGAAGACAGGGGAAGATTTTTCTTATAGATCAGATCAGTTGTTTTCTTCACATAAAAGTCGGCTACAAAATTCAGGCGGTTATTAAAAAAATCAGCCTCTACACCCAGGTCCGTTTGTACTGATGTTTCCCATTTCAGATCCGGGTTGGGGACACCTGTTGGTAAAATAGATTTGTTTAACGTGTTATTGAAGATATAATCATTCCCTGCACCAACGATTGCCAGTGACTGGTAAGGATCAACGGCCGCCTGGTTACCGGTTTTACCTACGCTTAGCCGCAGTCTTAAATTGGTAATGCTGTTAACGTTGGAAAGAAAATTCTCTCTCTTCACATTCCATGCAGCGGCAACCGCAGGGAAGAATCCATATTTATTGTTGGCGCCAAACTTACTGCTGCCATCTACGCGGCCCGTCAGATCAATATAATACTTGCCTTTAAAACTATAGTTAACTCTTGCCAGGTAAGAAACCAGGTCATCTTTGGTCCTGCCGGAATTAACGGAAAAGTTTCTTGCTAGCTGCAGGGCTTCGTTGCTGGTTGCATCATTTACAAAACCATATCCTATGGCATAGTTATAATTATTATTATTTTCCAGCGTACTGAACACGCCGGTAAACCGCAGCGCATGATCGCCAAATGCTTTATCGTAGGTAAGAATGTGTTCCTGCATCAATCGCATAAAATTGTTGTTCAGTTTCATGCCATATCCGCCGAGTCCTCCCGCCAATGATATTTCTCCTGAGGTAAAAGCGGTAGACGGAAAATAATAGTCGTTGAGCGAATTATTAGTATTCGCACTCAGGTTTATTCTATACTTTAACCCTTTTAAAATAGATATTTCCGCATACACATTGCTCAGCACCGAATTGGTCGTAGTTATATCTGTAGCCAGTGTTCCGAGCAAGGGGTTTCTGAGTTCTGAATAGAAAGAACCATAGGGCTGATCTTTCCAGGCGGCTATACTTCCATCGACATTATAAGGTTTTAGTGTAGGAGGCGCACTTAAAACAGCGCCTACCAGCGATTGAGTAAGGCCACCACCGTCGTTATTGACAGAGCCGGTTTGTATCCTGTTATTAACAGAACGGCTTAACGTCGTATTGGTTCCAACCTTCAGCCAGTTATTGACAGTATGCTCAAGATTTATCCTGGCGGCAAAACGTTCAAATTTAGATTTCAAAATAATCCCATCCTGTCCGAAATAGTTTAACGAAACCAGGGATTGTGTTTTATTGTTACCTCCTGAAATCGTAAGTTGGTGACTTTGCATAGGCGCTGTACGGAAAAGTACATCCTGCCAGTCTGTGCCAACACCAAATGAATCAGGATTTGGAAAACGGCTGGTCCCGTATATTTCATTTTCAATTTTCGCGAATTGACCTGCATTCAGCATCGGGATCGTATTGGTAATTTTCTGTGAACCGTAATAACCATCATAGCTCACAACAGCAGTACCGGCCTTTCCTTTTTTTGTAGTAATAATAATTACACCATTAGCAGCCTGCGATCCGTAGATGGCCGCGGCAGATGCATCTTTTAATACTTCGATTGATTCAATATCGTTGGGATTAAGAAAGGACAGCGAACTTACCTGGTTAGAAAAACTGCCCACGCCACTGATGTTGCCAAGGGTTGCCGGTCCGGATACGCCAGCCGCGGTGCTGTTCTGTATTTGTACACCATCAATGATATAGAGAGGCTCCGATGATCCGTTAATAGAATTAGTACCCCGTAAGCGAACACTGATACTTCCGCCCGGAGCCGCGTTATTTTGGGTTATCTGTAAGCCCGGAACCCGACCTTGCAATCCCTGCGCCAGGTTGGCGATAGGAGTTTGTAACAATTCGGATGCTTTGACAGAAGTAATTGCACCGGTGATCTCTGATTTTTTCCTCGAGCCATATCCCACCACAATTACTTCATCCAGATCTTTGTTCCGGCCTTTTAATTCCACTCTTTTATAATCATTTCCCTCTGTACCGATTTCCAGATTAGTCATCCCGGTATAACTAATAACAATGGTTGCACCGGTTTTCACATTTAGTGTATAACTGCCATCTTCATTAGAGGTGGTCACCTGCTGTCCTCCTTTTTCCCTGATGGTGGCTCCGGCCAGGGGCGAACCCTTGTCATCGACTATTACACCTTTAATGGTAGTTGTTTGCGCTGTCGCGATCAGTGTAGAGAGCAGGAAGGCTAAAATAGCCAGGGAAAAACGGATCTTTTCCGGTAGAATTGATTTTCTTTTGTTCATAAACAGTCAATCGTTAAGTAAAGTAATAAATAGATGCCCGAGGCATTTCATATAAGCGTTTGCTAAATTAATATTGTTATTGAATCCGTAAATCCATATTGATTCAATATGTATCGGGAACGATACCGAAATCGTTCCCGATACGCAATCGAATAAATAATTGCAGCTTTTTTCTCAGGCGAGTCTGGCCCCTCGTAAGTTTTCAATATTCAGAAAAATCGATAGCCCGACTCGCCGTAATATACCATA
>CAZGSG010000094.1:0-10850 GCA_964528095.1 uncultured Terrimonas sp. | reverse complement strand
CACAGCAGACGGCGAGTTGGGCTCCCGAGCTGAACATATATCGCAGAAATGAAACGCCCAAACTCGCCTAAGAAACTTTTTTCTCAGGCGAGTCTGGGTCCTCGTAAATTTTCAATATTCAGAAAAATCGATAGCCCGACTCGCCGTACTATACCATACACAGCAGACGGCGAGTTGGGCTCCCGAGCTGAACATATATCGCAGAAATGAAACACCCAAACTCGCCTAAGAAACTTTAAATTTGACTTGCGGAGAAGAAAAGCCTATGTAAAAAGTAAAACTAGAAGATCAAACCTGCACTTAACCTTTGATCTTTAAGACTGATATTTTTACTTTTTAATTTTTACTTTTTAATTCTTGTAGATGATAAAATGTGTTAAATGCGGTGATGTGAGTGGTATTGCCAAAGCAGGGCAGATAAGAGAAAAGCAACGTTATTATTGCAGGCACTGTGATTATTATTTTACATTACAAACTTCTTCTCCGGTTGCCACTACCATTTCTTCCAGCCATCACGCTACCATTCTGGATATAGCCAGGCAGTTGAAAATTTCCAAGTCTACTGTTTCCCGTGCATTGAGAAATAGCAACGACATCAACCAGGAAACAAAAGATGCCGTTTTAAAAATGGCAAGGGAGCTTAACTATGTTCCCAATTATTTTGCCTCAAGCCTGGTGAGAAGAAAAAGTTATTCCATCGGTATTGTAGTACCAGAACTCATCACCAATTTTTTTTCCCAGTTTATTATTATTGCGCAAAAAGCCGCTTCCATTGCCGGTTATGAAGTGATCATATGTCATTCTAATGAAAGTTTCAGCAGTGAAATTGAAGTCCTTAAGCGTTTATTCGCTTACCAGGTGGACGGCATCATTTTGTCATTGAGCAGTGAAACAAAGTCGCTGGAACATTTGCAACTGTTCCAGGATGCAGGCATTCCGCTCATCCTATTCAACAGGGTTAAAAGCCGCACCGGCTATCCGAAGGTGATGGCCGATGATTACCAGGGGGCTTATGCAGGCGTAGAACACCTTATTAAAAATGGATACCGGAAAATTGGTCATATAGGTGGTCCAAAGAGTCTGCAGATCAGCAGGGATCGTTTTCGCGGATATAGTGATGCCCTGGTTAGGAATGGTCTTGAGCTTAATCATAATTGGATCTACTACCACGATCTCACTACAGAAGGAGCTAAAAAATGTGTGCGGGCATTGCTGGAAAATTACCAGGAAATGGATGCCGTGTTTGCTATAAATGATCCGGCCGCCATACAACTCATCATTGAAGCAAAAGCCAAAGGTATACGGGTCGGGCCCGATTTGGGAATCGTAGGTTTTAGTAATGATTCCCGTTCCGAAATAATTGAGCCATCACTGACTACGCTTGAACAACCTTTGGAGAAGATGGCGGAGACCTGTATCCATCTTTTACTCAATAAGATCAATGATCCCAAATTTGCGATTCCTAATTCCACTATTATAAAAACCCGGCTCATTGAACGCTGTTCTTCAAAGAAGAGTATTTAGTAGTTGATATAAACGCTGCTAACTGTTTTATCATGGTATGTGCGACTATCGTTTTCCGGAAAAGCTGGTGGTATCGAAATAAATATCTTTTAAATGTCCCTCCTTTGTTTTTATCCGTATGATATCGTAGTACCGGGACGACCTCCTGACCTCGGACCTTCTCACCATAGCGTAACCAGGATAAAGATTTCTCAGCCAGCGGTATTCTTCATCCTTGCCATCTCTTTCAGTTTTGACCCCAAGTACAACGGCATTACTGAAAGAAGTGCCTCCGTTTAAAACGTCGGTACGTGTGACAGTCGGCGCAGCCTTTGCTGGCACCTTTTTAGGAGAGGAACAAGACCCAAGAATAAGAATGAGCATACACCATATAACGGCGGTTTTCATGACAGATCGATTGATATTAAGAAAAATGTTTCGCGAAAAACTAAAGTAGTGGAGCATTAATACAGGCACCCCTACGTTCATCTTCCTGGATCATGCAAACTCCATACCCTTTCCTTCTTCCAGGCAAGTCAACCTGCGAACCCATTGTATTGAGTTGTCGATGTCAAACAAAAAAGGAGATAACCAAAACTGACCATCCCCTAAAGTGGAGCTAAGGGAAGGCCTGCTTTGGAACTATCTGGCACCAGCCTGTTCCTACACCATTCCGGGTATTTTGAATAAGTAGTATAGTCTTTTCCAACAGGTGCCCGCGCAGGAACCGAATATACTCCCCAATGAATAAAAATGCTGAGGCCGGGGCTCGTCCACCCAGGGCTTTAGGATGGAATTGGGCAAAGCCATAGCAAAGCCTACTCAAAGCCTACCCAAAGGCTACTCAAAGGCTACTCCGCAAAAACACTTAAACTCTTTCACCCGCCGAAGCTTTAGCGAAGGCGGGCAAAACCATTTTTCGCCAAACACGGCAGACAAAGACTGTATTAATTTTATCTCTTATTGGCACTATCTGAAAGCTAATGAGGATTCTTTTCTCAGGCGAGTCTGGGCCCTCGTAAATTTTCAATACTCAGAAAAATCGATAGCCCGACTCGCCGTAATATAACATACACAAGCAGACGGCGAGTTGGGTTCCCGATCTGAACATATATCGCAGAAATGAAAGGCCCAGATTCGCCTGAGAAACTAAGCTAATGTCTGCAACTTCAAAATACCTACGAAATTATTAACGAACCCGGAGTAGGATTTATAGAGGATTTCTTTAGCAGACTATTGTTCCTTGGTTGTCGGCATCAAGCCGGAAATGCATCTGACCCAGCCCCGGCCTCGACATAACTTTTTCAAAACAAAGAATACTAAAACAGAAAAGCCCGGTTGTTTTAGTATGCTGTTTTGTGGATAATGATATAAACACCGGGTTGTTGCGAGAATGTCCCTGATTCCTCATCGGCATCGCCGATGCCGGGCAGCGCTTTCCCTTTGTTTATTTCCCGTGCAGGCACATCGATTTTCATCACCCAGTCTGTGTAAAGTAGTCCACACTTACCTCAGGCCTTTTTTCTTTAAGTATTTCATTAACTCCGCGGGCCGGTCTGTTTGTATAATGGTGGCTCCATGAGCGATCAGCCAGTCCCAACTGTCTTTAGTGTTGTTTTCCTCCACTGCCTTGTCGTCGTCATGTCCTGCATTCAGGGAAGCCCAGAGTGAATTCATCCATACGGCAGAGCGCTGCTTAGTGATAAATGCATTATCCGATAAGATCGCGGAAGTATCTTGTTGGAAATTGAGTTCGAATGCATAGGGTTTCATGTGGTCCAGATATTCCGCAATGATCTTCCGCGCCCCGGGCTTATCAAGATCCACGATCGGCATATAAATAATACTATCGATCAGTGTAGGATACTTTTGTTTGAGTTCGCTATAGGAAACGCCGGCTTTAAACACGCCCTGGCGTAGCGTACCTGTCTCCTGTAAGATGGCAAAAGTCTCCCGGTAATAATTGTAGCTTTTATCAAGATTAACCAGCACTTTTCCCTTTATCGCGATCATCACCTCGCGCAAGGTTGGAATGGAGTTGCGCGTTACACGTCCCAGCCCATTTCGGAGTCTGAATTTTTTCAATTCTTCTAATGTATAATCGGAAGGTTTGCCTTTGCCATTCGTTGTGCGGTCGATAGTATCGTCATGCATAATGACCATCTCTCCATCTTTTGTTTTTTTAAGGTCCAGTTCGATCATGTCCACTCCCATTGCCGCCGCGTTTGTAAATGCCAGCAATGAGTTTTCAGGCGCATTACGCCAATCGCCCCGATGGGCACAAATCAATATCTTTTTACCTATGCGTTGGTGTAACGGCACAGGTTGCGAGATGGCGCATCGGGACAGTATGTTTGTTAGAATGAACAGGGCCAGGAACGATTTCATTTTGTTGATGTTGATGATTGGGAAGAAATGATGTCACTCGTGAAAGAAGATTAAATTCAAAAATTCAGAGTTGAGCGATTACGATTTTCATCCGTTAAAAATGCGTCAATAAAAAAGATAAACAGCATTACGCTTTTGACAAATAATTCATACCGAATTATTATTAATATCCCGTTGTCGTTAGTCTTCTGTTTTACAGATGATATGCAGACACAGGATTGTTGCGAAGATGTCTCTGATTCCTCACCAGATCCATTATACACCGGATTTAAGTGATCCGGACGACCCTAATCCGCTTTTTGTTAGAAAATATGTTTCATTTTCGGGTGATTATCCTACCTTTTTAGACACTTTATTAAAAAAGGTACTTGTATGACCCTACAATATGATGAATCTATCATCGAGCTGTACAGAGAAAGTTTTCCCGATTTCGCACGGATGGTCCGGCGGATGGGTGGAAGTCTTGAAGAGGCTAAAGACAGCTTCCATGATGCTTTACTGATTTACCTGGAAAAAGAGAAGGCTGGAAAGCTGCAGCTTCATTCCTCCCCGAGGGCCTATCTGCTGGGCACAGCGAAAATCTGCTGGCTGCATACCCGGAAGAAGGGGGCGGCGATGCTGTCACTTCCCGAAGGGTTCGAAGCGGCAACGCCGGAAGATACGAACACAGAAGAAAGGGAGAATAAATTGCTGGATTCTCTTCAAAAGAGCGGGAAGAAATGTCTGGAGCTTTTAAAAGCTTTTTATTACGACCATTGCTCGATGGATCATATTGCCGGCCGATTCGGGTTTAAGGGAAGAAGATCAGCAACCGTACAGAAATATAAATGTCTGGAGAAAGTCCGGAAGGAAATAAAAATAACAGAAATCTATGCGCATTGACCTGAATGAGATTGCCCGGATCGATCAATACCTTTTCCGTCAGTTTAGCGAAGAGGAAGGCAAGCGCTTTGAAGCGCAGTTATTGATGAATAATGCACTGGCTGAAAAAGTGGAGGCACAGCGCCTGGCTCATCGGCTGATCCGGCTGTATAGCCGAAAGAAAGAACGTGACAGGATAGAAGGAATTTACCGGCAGCTGTTGGAGGAACCCGCATTTGCCCATCAATTAAAAACTATATTCTTCTGATATGATCATTCCAACCGTCATCGACAGCTCGACCCGGGGAGCCTACGATATCTATAGCCTGCTGCTGAAAGAGCGGATTGTGTACCTGGGAACAGCCATAGACGAGAATGTAGCCAATCTTATCGTGGCGCAGTTCCTCTACCTTGACAGCGAAAATCACAATCCTATTATGCTCTACCTCAACAGCCCGGGCGGCATCGTGTATGGAGGCTTTGCCATCTATGATACCATGCGGAAGCTAAAATCACCGGTAGTCACGATAGCTATGGGTTTTTGCGGCAGTATGAGCACCGTTCTGCTGACGGCGGGGCAGAAAGGGCAGCGTTATGCCCTGCCGCATGCTACCATTCATATGCATCCTACCGGTGGGGGCGCCAAAGGATATACGGAGGACGTACGTATTGCCTATAAAGAACAGGAACGACTGCAAAATCAGATCTTTTACCTGATAGGCAAATTTTCCGGTCATAGCCGGGAAGAAATAGAAGAGATGTTCCGCCGCGACCGGTTTATGAACAGCATTGAAGCCCAACAGTATGGCCTCATCGATGAGGTATTAGGAGATACCGACGATCTTATCTCTTTGGATGAGGTCCAGAATAAAATTCATTTTCAGGTTTCAGACAAAACCCGGGAGAGTATTGGGTTTAAACAGCACCCGACGTCATAAGGGCATAGTTCCCGGGGTTTCGTTAAAGCCGGTACCAATCTTAAACTAAGATCTGACAGAAACTCAATAACCAGATTAAATCGTGCCGTTTCAGCAGATGCTATCACAAGGAATATAATGAGAGGATTTTCGAGCTTTCCCGCTGGCAGATACCATTAGTTAGTTGCCCCTATCATTTCAATTCTGGCAGCTGGCATACCCTTATAGTTTGGATCTACTAACAATAAAAAAAATCAGCACCAGTTAGAAAAGTTAAAAAGCGAACTACAGCTATTGCAAAAACAATTTACTGATGCGAACAAAAAGCCACCAGCTTCCTCTACTTTATGATAATTAATCTTTTTATTCAAGAGATTCATGTTGTAGATAAGCGCAGGAACATTTTACTTCCAACAAACCGAGCCCTGAACAGAGCGTATTCTAAGTCAAAAAAAAATATTTGACCAGAAATAAATGTGAAGTAGTGTAAAACGAAAAAATGCTGTTTGATTACATGCTGAATGACGAAATAGAATTTATCGGATCCAGGCGATCCAAGTACTAATAAAGAACGAAACGGATTAATGATATTGATCCAGTTTTGCGCGTCTTGCCTTTCAAATAGTATTGAGCGGGCAAATTAATAGAATACTCATTTTCAAGGAGCCGTTCTTCCTGCGGAAAGTATTCGTTTTCCTTATTGAAAATGGCCTTATTATTCAGTCTTGTCCTGATGACGCGCGATAGCCATGTTCTGCCCGTAACGTAAGTACCAGGCTATAACCAATTATAGCCTGGCACGATGGCAACATATGTGAAGGACATTAACATCCAAAACATAAAATAACTGGACCAATAGATCAGCAACCAAATACCAGAATAAGCTGTATCGAACCGCGATCATGCTAAAGTCGCTTCGAAACAACTTATCTAAAACGGATGAAAATAAAGAGAACTAAAACAAAAAAGCCCTCCTTCGCTCCCCCGGAAAGTGTACTTAATTTGTAAACTTAGCCGGGGGAGCTTCGGCGGGCGATGTGGAGCTGAGGGGACTCGAACCCCTGTCCAAACATATCCTTCAAAAGCTTTCTACATGTTTATTTCATTATTGCTTGTCGGCAATACACAGGAAACGAACAAACCAATGTATCACTTAGCTGGATGGTCTTAAGCAACCGTCACAGCCTTCGGTTGCAGCATTCTGTGTTTGTTTTGAGTCGGCGGCGGGGCTGGTAACAGACCAACCTGCCCAAGCGGCCCTAATGACTACCTAATCACTGATTAAGCAGCCATGGCATACTGAGTATTGCCATTTGAAGTTTGAATATTCAGATTAACGTGCTAATTATCCAACGCACGACATGCTTACACTCTCAAAGATCTATGCTGTCAAAACCAAAGCAGCCCCGGAAATAAATTCAAAATTAAAAATTCAAAAATCAAAACCAACAGGCCTCGAGTTTGAATTCGTTTTTGAACTTATACTTTTTATCTCATTCCAATACATTTAAAGAATGTCCAAATCAAGGACACTATTTTTTAATTTTTAATTTTGACTTTTGACCTTACTTCCCCCATCCAAACCAATCATTCCCATTCGCATACAACATCAATGCCAGCAACAGGATCATACCCACCATCTGCGCATACTCCATGAATTTTTCATTGGGTTTGCGACCACTGGCCATTTCATATAAAGTAAACATCACATGCCCGCCATCCAATGCCGGGATTGGCAAAAGGTTCATGAATGCCAGTATCACAGATAAGAATGCGGTAATGTTCCAGAATGATTCCCAGTCCCAGGTGGTAGGAAACACAGAGCCGATCGCTTTGAATCCCCCTACTGCTTTATATGCTTCCGTTTTTGGATTCAGTATCAGTTTGAACTGATCAATATAGGAACTCAGTTTATCTCCCGCCTTGCTGACGCCCGCAGGAAACGCCGCAAAAAAACCATATTTTTTTCTTACTACTTCAAACACACCCAGACTATCGTATTGATCATAACTCAACATCGGGATCTCCAACCTGCCATCACCATTCACCTTATTGACAAATGACAACGTATCGGTTCCCCTTAGTACTTTCACCGGCACTTCTCCGTTCTTATGTGTAGCTGCCGCGGTATTGATCTCATCCATGAATTGTATCGGCTTATCATCAACCGAGATCACCCGGTCAAATTGCTGCAATCCTGCTTTTTTGCCAAGCGATGAGGTATCCTTGCTATCATACAGTCCCACATAAGATGGTACGCGCGGCGCGATCAATGTTCTTCTTTTATCCTTGCGACTAACCAGCATACCAATCAGTTTGGTTGGTAGCTCCAGGTTGGTCATGGCGCCATTACGCTCCACCAGCACATTCTTTCCGCCAATTAGGACCTTTAATTGTATATCATCAAAGTTTCTTACCGTATCACCATTTACCGCAATGACCTTGTCACCATTCTGAAACCCGATCTTGCTCATCAGTGAATCCGTGACCCATATGCCGTTGGTTGCGCTTTTATTCGGGATCGTGCTCTCGCCCCAGATCATCAGTACAAATGCATAAATGAGAAATGCCACGAGCACATTCATGATAATACCACCCAACATAATGATCAGTCGCTGCCAGGCAGGTTTACTCCTGAATTCATAATCCTTCGGAGGGAGTTTCATTGCCTCCTTGTCCATGCTCTCGTCGATCATACCGGAGATCTTTACATAACCTCCTAATGGCAACCAGCCGATACCATACACGGTATCTCCAACTTTTCTTTTTACCAACGCAAACCAGGGATCAAAGAACAGGAAGAATTTTTCCACCCGGCAACCGAACCAGCGCGCTGTGATATAGTGACCGAACTCGTGTAAGACGATCAGGATAGAAAGAGCCAGGATTAATTGTCCGACCTGTACGCCTACGGATGCCCAATTGATGGCTAATAGATACATATTTCTTTATTACTCGTTTTTGTCTAATGGCTGCACGTCTGTTTGTGACAGATTAGCAGGTTTGCTGAAAATAGTCTGCAAATATCTGCTAAATATTGGTTACTACCGGACCGCTGATAAATTATTTGAATTTGTTAAGAATTGGGGGTTGTCGCTGGAATTGTGAGTTTTAGGGCCCGCTTGAAGAATTGATCTGTTTTCTTAAAGTAGCTTTAAATCGAGCTGTTCTTTGTTTTCTTAACGATGTCGTTATACTATTTACACGATAATCTGTGTAAGTTCCAACATCGGATCAACTTCTGCTCACCTATAGTTTAATCAGATCGGCGGCAATGCTGCGTGCTTCACCGTCGCTTTCGAAGTATTCTTCAAGGGTGGGTTCAGCGATAAAAGGGACTGCATTCATGGTTTTTTCGATCATGTCAGTCATATCGAGGAAGTTGATCTTGTTCCGCAGAAAGGCATAGACCGCTATCTCGTTGGCCGCATTCATGACCGAAGGCAGGTTCCCTCCTTTATATAAGGCATCGATAGCCAGGGAGAGGTTTTTGAATGTGCGCAGATCCGGCTCCTCGAAGGTGAGGGTATTGATCTTTTTAAAATCAAACCGCGGGAATTTATTAGGGATCCGTTTCGGAAATGCCAGGGCATACTGGATCGGCAGTTTCATATCGGGCAAACCCATCTGGGCTTTGATGCTTCCATCCTCAAATTGCACCATACTATGAATGATACTTTGCGGATGTACTACCACCTGGATCTGATCGGGCTTTAATCCAAATAACCATTTGGCCTCGATCATCTCCAGCCCTTTATTCATGAGCGTTGCTGAATCGATCGTGATCTTGGCGCCCATGCTCCAGTTCGGATGCTGCAGCGCATGCTCGCGTTTTACATTTACCAGGTAGTTGGGCTTGCGACCTAAAAACGGACCTCCCGAAGCAGTCAGTATCACTTTCTCGATCCGGTTCCTGGTCTCGCCAACCAGGCATTGAAAAATGGCTGAATGCTCAGAATCTACCGGTATGATCGGCACCCTGTTCTCCACCGCTTTCTTCATGATAATATCACCGGCTACTACCAGGGTTTCTTTATTGGCCAGCCCGATCGCCTTGCCATTCTCTATCGCTTTTAATGTAGGACGCAGACCGGCATATCCCACGATCGCCGCCAGCATCAGGTCGTAACAATCCATGCCCGCCACTTCTTCCAGTGATTTTTCCCCGGCAAATACCTTGGTATCTGTTGATGCGAGCGCTTCTTTTACTTTCAGGTATTTACTGTCATCGGCAATCACCACGATATTCGGTTTGAACTTTTGCGCCTGTTCTATCAACAACTCTTCGTTGCTATGTGCCGTCAACACCTCAGCAGAAAATTTATCCGGGTTGGATGCGATTACCTCCAGCGCCTGCGATCCCACCGAACCGGTTGATCCGAAAATTGCAATCCGCCGTATGCTTTGCTCGTTAATCATTATTGTTTTAGTTAATACTGGAAACAAGATGTTCGATGCTGGATACTGGATATTGGATGTTGAAAGTCGCCACTGGTACAACCTCCTCTATCAGTGTTAATATCTAACATCTAATATCCAAACATCTATTATCTAAGTTCCAGCACCCCTTCTAATTCGCCTTCCACTTCATCAACTCATCCGCTATCTTTCGATCATTACTCAATCGTGGCACTTTATTCTGTCCTCCCAATTTACCGATTGATTTCATGTAATCAATAAATCCATTCTTTCTTACCGCTACTACTTTCAATGGAGTGAGAATATTTCCATTGATAAGGTCACCATAATACGTATTTTTTTCACGAAGATTATTATCAAGAGTTGCCTCAAACTGGCGCATATCTGCCGGCAGGTTTTCAAATTCAATAAACCATTCATGATAGGATTTACCTTCGCCACTGTTCACAAACGGGGCAACAGTGAATTCCGTAACATGGATATTTGTTTCTTTTACAGCTTTCAATAAACTATGTTCCACCTCTTCCCCGATCACGTGCTCGCCAAATGCAGAGATAAAATGTTTGGTGCGGCCTGTTACTACCAGCCGGTAAGGATCAACCGATACAAACTTTACCGTATCACCGATATTGTATCCCCACAAACCTGCATTGCTGTTTATGATCAATGCATAGTTCTCCCCTACTTTCACGTCTTTCAATGACAAACGTGTTGGCGATGGCGTACCAATCTCGGCAGCGGGGATAAACTCAAAAAAGATAC
>CAZGSG010000093.1:0-20052 GCA_964528095.1 uncultured Terrimonas sp. | reverse complement strand
AGAATTGATTGAAGTGGATGAGATTATACGTTTGGAAGGACAAATTAATTATACATTCATCTATTTGAAGAATAAAGAAAAACTGTTGGTAAGCAAAACGCTAAAGGAGTTTGAAACCATGTTAACCAACTACGATTTTTTCCGTGTCCACAATTCGCATCTTGTAAATTTGAATTATATTAAAAATTATAAGAAAGGAAAAGGTGGAACCGTATGTATGCAGGATGGAAGCGAGATTGAAGTTTCAGCCAGGAGAAAGGTGGAATTTCTGGCAGAACTGACTAAATTGAACAGGCAGGCATAATAGCGCATAGGAGTTGATTAGAGATGTAATTCTTATGTATTTGTAAAAATCCTTCACGCCTTTATGGCCACTAATTTTCATAATTAATTCAACCGCCATTCCTGCTATAGATTCATTTGTACAAAAAGATATTCTGCAGGTATAAGAGATAATCCTGACATATTTAGATTTAACTTCTACAATATCTTTCTTCCCGTTTTTGTGGGAGTGTTTTACCAATTGAGCATGCCGGCCAGTTCTCCATGGTTTTTATATGTCGATCAGGCTCTGCAATAGTTGGAACAGGTACACCTTTTAAAAGAGATTTTTGGGATTTCCGCAGCAGGATGTGAAAAATCTGAGGAAACCCATGTATTACCTTACAAAGGTAAAAAATACGTTTGAGGCAAAAATGCTAGAAAAGACTGAATTCCAACAACATAAACTAAAACTGGATAAAAACAAACAAGGACCGCATTACTGCGATCCCTGTTTCAGAGGTCCCGAGCGGATTTGAACCGCTGTAGGAGCTTTTGCAGAGCTCTGCCTAGCCACTCGGCCACAGGACCTTATCCATTCAAAAAAACAGCTAACCCATTCAGCAAGAATACCTACCATGGGCGAAGCATTTTTTGAACCGGTTGCGAAAATAGGATATTTTTGATAATTCAACTTACACCTTTCATATAAAACACTCATATGAGCCGTATTGCTGAATCAGAACTGATCATTAATCCCCGGGGAGCCGTTTACCACCTGGACCTCCGGCCGGAAGAGATCGGGGATACTATCATTACTGTGGGTGATCCAGACCGGGTCAAAGAAGTAAGCAAACATTTCGATTCCATCGAAGTAAGAGCTCAGCACAGGGAGTTTATCAGTCATACAGGCTATGTCGGTAAAAAAAGGATCACCGTGCTTTCCTCCGGGATCGGCCCGGATAATATTGATATCGTGCTAAACGAACTGGACGCGCTTGCCAATATAGATTTTGCGACAAGAGAGATAAAAAGCAAGCTTACCGCCCTTAATATCATACGGATCGGCACTTCGGGTTCCCTGCAGGCCGATATTCCTGTTGACAGTTTTGTAGCTTCTACGCATGGACTCGGAATCGACAACCTGATGCAGTTCTACCGGCACGAACAGAATGAGGAAGAAAACCTCCTGATCCAGTCATTTGTTACACATACGCAGATCCATGGACAAATGAGCTACCCCTATATCAGTAGTGCAGCACCATCCCTGCTTAAACATTTTGTAAAGGATTTTCACCAGGGCATCACTGTTACCTGTCCCGGCTTTTATGGACCCCAGGGCCGCGTTTTGAGGCTGGGTATTCGTAACCCTAACCTGATCAACCGGCTGACCGACTTTCGTTTTGGTCAGCACCGGATCACTAATTTTGAGATGGAAACCTCGGCGATATATGGGCTGGGAAATTTATTGGGGCATCGTAGTCTTGCCATTAATGCTATTGTTGCACACCGGGTAAAAAAAGAATTTTCAAAGGACGGTAAAGCATCGGTAGAAAACCTGATTGTAAAATTTATAGAAATATTTTCAGCTAATATCTAAGAAAGAAGCGTGAGCAAATTATGCAATTAAAATTTTTTAAGTATCAGGGCACAGGCAACGACTTTATCATCGCAGATAACCGAAGAAATGAATACTCGTTCCTGACCACAGACCAGATAAGACGTTTATGCGATCGCCGTTTCGGTATCGGTGCAGACGGGCTGATGTTATTAAATGAAAAAAAGGGTTATGATTTCGAAATGAAATATTTTAACTCCGACGGACGGGAAGGAAGTATGTGTGGTAATGGCGGACGTTGTATTACCAAGTTCGCTTATCACCTGGGCATTCATCGCAATGAATACAGGTTCGTTGCAGCGGATGGCGATCATGAAGCGGAAATAGATACAGACGGTATTGTTTCACTAAAAATGAAGGACGTAGACAGGGTGCGTAAGACGCATGGCGACTTTATACTCGATACCGGCTCTCCCCACTATGTAAAACTGGTAACGGATGCCATGGAGATGGATGTATACAAAAAAGGCCGTGACATCCGCTATAGCAAAGAATATGAGCAGGAGGGGATCAATGTCAATTTCGTAGAGCAGGCAGGAGAACACGAGATAATTGTACGTACTTATGAACGGGGTGTAGAAGACGAAACCTACTCCTGCGGCACAGGTGTGACTGCTGCTGCCCTTGTGTGCTTTCATAACGAGAATGGATTCAATGATGTGGAAGTGAGAACACTTGGCGGCAGCCTGACTGTTGAATTTGAACGAATGGCTGAAGAACGGTATGTAAATATCTGGCTTTGCGGACCTGCTGAAAAAGTTTTTGAGGGAACAGTAGAAGTAAATAAACAGGATTAAAAATAAATCCGGTATTGAAAATAAAAAATGGCGGTTGAATTGTACGAACTTCGAAATCATAAATATTAAAAAAATATACCCCAGTCGCAAATCACGCTCTCCTAAACTCTATTCATTTTCAAACCCGGATTTAATCCCGGGTCAAACTACCAAATTCCCGGATTCACATGATTCAGTACTTCAAAAATATCGACTACCGTACGGTAGAAATTGACAAGCCGGAAGACGGATCCTGGGTCAATGTATTGCCTCCGCTGAAGCAGGAAGAGTTTTCTGAATTATCCGAAAAACTGGAGATCCCTATCGACTTCCTGACCGACTCACTGGACATAGATGAAAGAAGCCGTTTTGAGAAAGAAGATAATTGTAAGCTCGTTGTTATAAAAACGCCTACTGAAAATAATTCCTTTAACGAAAGTGACGCCTATTACATTACTATTCCTATCTGTATCATACTTACGCACAACCAGATCCTGACAGTTAATTCATTTGAGAACCCAGCCATTAAAAAATTCCTGAATAGTTTTCAAAACCGGCATGCCGACAAGCGGAATATGATGGTATTGAAGGTATTTGAGAAGGTGGTGCAGAATTTTATGGAGCATCTTAAAGAAATTAACCAGCGTCGGAATATTCTTGAGCAAAAATTATATGACGCGAGCCAGAATGAACAATTGCTGCAACTGATGCGTATCCAGAAAAGCCTTACCTATTTTGTAACGGCCCTGCGATCCAACGAACTGTTGTTCATGAAACTGGAGCGGAGCAATTTTCTCGGACTTAATGATGAAGAAAAAGAATTCCTGAATGACCTGATCGTGGATAACTCGCAGGCGCTTGAAATGGCTAATATATATGCAAACATGCTCACCAGCACCCTGGATGCATTTGCCAGCATTATAGCCAATAACCAGAACCAGGTATTAAAACGCCTTGCAGTGATCACGATCGTGCTGACTTTCCCTGTATTGATCTCCAGTTTATTTGGCATGAATGTGCCCAGTGGGTTTGAAAATTCACGTTACGCATTTTATGTGGTCGTGTTTCTTTCCCTGGTTATTTCCTTAACCATTGGATGGTTGTTTTTAAGAAAAAAGATATTCTGATAAGGACGTAGAATTATTATCGCCATTAATTGAGAGATACAGAACAGTCAATTTGATTTATACAGACATTATCAAGAAATGAAAGAATTTAACCTGCGGGTCTATGGGATCCTGATCAATGAAAAAAAACAAGTGCTGGTAAGTGACGAATACATCCGCGGCCAGTATTATACAAAATTTCCTGGTGGCGGCCTGGAATTTGGTGAAGGCACAAGAGATTGTCTCAAACGTGAATTCATGGAAGAAATGGATCTTAAAGTCGAAGTAGGCGAACATTTATACACTACCGATTATTTCCAGTTGTCGGCATTCAGGCCTGATGACCAGATCATTTCCATTTATTATTCTGTAAAACCACTGGAAACAATTAAGGCCCCGTTAAGAGACAAACCATTCGATTTTGATGAAAGAGAATTAAAGATGTATGAAGAAAAAAAAGAGACAGAAACCTTCCGTTTTATTGATTGGGATGATTTTTCCGAGGAAAAATTAACCCTGCCTATTGATAAACTGGTTTCAGTGATGGTAAAGCAACGGCTCTAACGGTCTTTCATAGCCGACTGTTTCATCTGCGCGGCAAGATCATGCCCAAGATATCTTTCTATCCAGCCATGTACCAGGTAAATCACAGGTGTCAATAAAAGCGCCATGACAAACTTGTAGATATAATTTACTACGCATATTGCAATAACCTGGTCAAATGGCCAGGGGCTCCCCTGCCCTGGGATTAGTTTAGGGTAAAAATAAAAAGCGATCAGCAGCACTACAAAGCTGTCGATAAGTTGGGAGACCAATGTCGATCCGGTCGATCTGAGCCAGATCTTCTTTTCCCCGGTAACTTTTTTGATTTTGTGGAAGATAAATACGTCTATCAATTGTCCGATCAGGAATGCTGTCATTGACGCGATAATAATACCAAGCCCCTGTCCAAAAATCCCATTGTAGGCCGTATTCATATTTTCGATACCTATACTTTGTTTGGTAGTTGTCCACCAGGCCACCGGTACGGTATTGATAGAGCCGAAGATCATAAAAAATCCATAGCCTATCAGCCCAATAGTCAGCCAGCTAAGAAACCGGACACCTTTTGTGCCATAATATTCATTAATAATATCCGTCATAATAAAGATGACAGGCCAGAGTAATACGCCACAGGTGAGATTGAAGGAATAGCTATTACCAAAAAGTTTGATCGCAGCTGGCTTGAATCCAAAAGTCGCTTCCAGCGAAAATATCTTTACCCCGATAAACTCGGCAACCAGTGCATTTGCTATAAAAAAACCGCCCAGCAACAGGAAGAGCCTGGTAGGTTTATCTTTGATGATAGTATGGATCATTGAGATAAAATATGTAAAATAAGAGGATGAACAAAAACAAGGTGTTGGTCAATACGAGCCACAGGGGAATATATTCCGTAAGTTTTCTCTTTATAAACAGCACTACAAGATATGAAATGACGACAAAAGGAACGATAAGGAGACCCATCACATACCCGATCATCACAATCGTAGATGTAACAGCGTCATCTTTCGCCCAATCATAAACGAGAAGGGACATGGAAAGGAGGAAAAAAATTCCGCAGATAAAAGCCAGTCGCGACAAAAATAATAGCCAGCGCATCGACGATTTTCGTCTAAAATAGCATTATTTTGTCAGCCTGAATACAAAAAACAGCGTCAAAAGCAGCCCTATATCTACTAAATTAAAGATGCATGAAAAACGAGCTTATTAAAAAGACCTATCCCCACGTTTTAGCGATCCTTATTTTTTTGCTGGTATCGGTGTTGTTTTGCAAGCCCGCACTGGAAGGCAATGTTTTAGGCCAGGATGATATTATTGGCTGGAAAGGGATGGCACAGGGAAGTTTTGATTATAAAGAAAAAACAGGGCATTTCCCTTTATGGAATACCAACCTTTTCAGCGGTATGCCTAATTACCTAATCGTAATGGATGGAAAGAGCATACTGCCTGACATGACGACCATCTTTTCATTGGGATTACCCCAACCGATCAATTTTTTCTTTATCGCCTGTATTTGTTTTTATATTCTCTGCATGGCGCTCCGGGTAAAACCTGTTGTCGGTATTTTCGGGGGGCTCGCATTCGCGTTTTGTAGTTTTCACCCGGTCATCATCACTGCGGGGCACGTAACACAGATGTTCGCCATTGCCTATACTCCTTTGCTGATGGCGGGGCTTGTCCTCATTTATGACAAGAGATACTGGCTGGGGCTGGCTGTTGCCACACTTGGCACTTACATGCAGATCAGCGCCAATCATCCACAGATAAGTTATTACTTCTTTATAATTGCCCTGGCCATTACCATAGGATACATGGTTGAATGGATCCAAAAAAAGGAATGGAAACATATGGGCATTGCGTTTCTTTTTACTGCAGTAGCTGCCATTGCAGGCTTTGCAGCCAATTCTCTGTCCTTTCTTGTTACTTCTGAATATTCCAAAGCAACTATGCGTGGAGGGAAAAGCATCAGCATTAATGGCGATAATGTGCAGGCCGCAAAAACAAAGGGGTTAGATACTTCCTATGCTTTCCAGTATAGTATGAGTAAACCCGAACCACTTGTTACATTCATGCCCCGTGCAATGGGTGGTATCAGAAGCAGTGAGCCGCTTGGTGAAGACCATTCAAAAAATGTGGTCAAAAGACTGACCGAACTCGGAGTTCCAGAAAGCAATGCGCAGCAATTGGCGGCCAACCTTCCCAGTTATTGGGGAGGCATAGGAACCACTGCCGGTGTTCCTTATATTGGTATTATTGTATTCCTGCTCTCCTTTATCGGTTTTATTGTGATACGGCACCCGCTTCGCTGGAGCCTGCTGGCCGCAACACTCATTTCCGTAATGATGGCCTGGGGTAAATTTTTCCCTGGCTTTAATCTTTTTCTTTTTGAACACCTGCCGCTCTATAACAAATTCAGGGCACCGTCAATGAGTCTGGTCATGGTAGAAATGGTACTCCCGGTAATTGCAGTGCTGGCAGTTCAACAATTATTTTTTCAATCGAATACGCGTGATCTGCTAAAGGCAAATTTCAAAAAGATCCTGTATGGCATGGGAGGACTCACGTTAGTGTTGGGACTATTATACATCGCTATGGGTTATAATGCCCCCGGCATCGACCATCAGTTACTGACCAGGCAATGGGACCAGAGTGGTAATGATGCGATAGGAAAGGCCATTGTATCGGGATTAAGGTCTGACAGGAGTTCTATTTTTGGTGGCCAGGTACTACGTACACTTGGTTTTATCATTTTATTGCTGGGTCTTTTGTGGCTTTATCTTAAGAATATCCTCAAGCCATTGGTGATCGTAAGTATTCTTGCGGCAATAAACCTGATAGATATGATCGTGATGGATAAACATTTTCTGAATGAAGATAATTTTCATTCAAAAGATGAACTACATTCCAGCACATCGGTAAAGATCCCGATCGATGAAGAGATTTTAAAGGACAAAGACCTCACCTACCGGGTATTCAATCTTGGCCAGGAGACTTTTAGCTCAAGCGATTATCATTTCCCGACCTTTCATAAAACTGTTGGAGGCTATCACCCTGCCAAACTCCGTATCTACCAGGATATAATGGAGCGTTACTTATACGGTAATCTCGATCCGCAGGCGATGAACGTACTGAACATGCTGAACACAAAGTATATCGTTTTTGAAAATCCCCAAACGCAGCAAAAATCACTGATGCCAAATCCCGGTGCTAATGGTGCGGCTTGGCTGGTAAAAAATGTGAAGATCGTAAAAGATGATGTGGAAGAGATCCAGGGCATAGGCGTTACAAATTTGAAAGACACCGCAATCGTTAATCAGGGTTTTGCAACGGGAGTAACACAACCACAGTGGGATTCTACTGCTTCTATCAAAATCAGCAAGTTTGATAATGATGTAATTGAATATACTACCGAAGCCAATACACCGCAGTTCGCTGTATTCAGTGAGGTATATTACCCTTACGGCTGGAATGCCTATATCGATGGAAAGAAAGTGGATTATGTAAAAACAGACTATGTGCTCCGTGGCTTATCGATCCCGGCAGGAAAACATGCTATAAAATTCGCATTCGAACCAGCAACATATAAAAAAGGTCTTGGTATTGCCTATGCAGGCTCATGGCTGGTATTAATATTAGTGCTTGGAGGTTTTTTTATGACCTGGTGGCAGCAACGTAAAACAAAACAACCGACGGCCTGATCGCCTCACTTGCGCGGATGCCGTTGTAAGCGAACGGTAAAAAGAAGAGATGGAAAAGATCCTGAGCATAGTTTGGTATAAAGTGTTGCCTGCTGTGTTTGGAGGACAGAAGGGTATTGCTTCATTCAACCAGCATCTGGCGGAGCATTTTCCGCTTACCTGCCTGTGTTCAGCGAATAATCAGCCGGACAGTACAATCTCTTACAAGCTATTACCAATCTTACCGCTAAACAAATGGCAATTCATCAACCCCGCTTGCCATGCAAAAATAAAAGCCATTGCCCGCAGCGAAAATACGAGGTGTATTATACTGGAACATCCCTATCACGCATTAGCTGCTTATAAAGCCTGCAAGGCAACAGCGGCCAGGCTGGTAGTACATTCGCACAATATCGAATCCCAGCGCTTTAAACTGATAGGTAAATGGTGGTGGCGCATCCTTGCTCATTATGAAAAGTGGATACATCGCAAGGCTGATCTGAATATTTTTAAAACAGTCCAGGACCAGGATTATGCATTGCTCCACTTTGGGCTTGATCCCGGTAAATGCATGATCGCTTCTTATGGGATCGATGCGCCAGTGGTCCCTGAGCGTTCGGAGGCTATTGCGCTTTTACGAAAAAGACACGCTGTTCTTCCTGGAGAAAAGATCCTGTTGTTTGCAGGCACACTTGACTATACCCCGAATGCGAAAGCGGTCGAAAGTATTTACAATGAGCTGGCGCCCAGACTCAGCAAAGAACATACAGCAATAAAGATCATAATCTGCGGGAGAAATCGTTTTCCAGCATTTCAATACCTCAAAAAATACACGCATCCGCTGGTAATCCAGGCAGGTGAAATAGAAGATATCAGTAATTATTTCGCCGCAGCTGATGTATTTATTAATCCTGCGGAATGGAGCGGCGGAATACAGACAAAAAATATAGATGCCTTATCTTATCACTGCAATGTCGTATGCTTTGATAATATGGTAGAAAGAGAAACCATCCAGGTGGCATCTAATAAACTATTTACTGCAAAAACTGCGGACTGGAATTCTTTCACGCAGCAGATAATTACAGCGATCAATGCTACTGATCATACCACTGGCCCCAGCCCTACTCCCCCAATTTTCTTTGAAACATATAGCTGGAAAAAAATAATTGCTAATGTCGCAGCCCGTATCACAGCACTTGATTTTAGCCTTACTTTGAAGGAGAGCAAAAGAACATGAAACCAACAGTATCAGTAGTTACCATTTGTTTTAATAACCTGCAGGACCTGCTGGTTACCTGTCATTCTGTTGATAGGCAAACCATATTTCCCAATGAGCACATTATTATTGATGGCTCTACTACTGATGAGATCGTTAACTGGCTTTCACAACATCAACAACCTGCATACAGGCGCTGGATCCATGAACGCGACCAGGGTATTTCTGACGCCTTTAACAAAGGCATAAAGAACGCGACAGGCGAGGTCATTCATTTGCTTAATTCAGGGGACCGCTATGCCGATAAGGAAGCCATTGAACTGGTAACAAACAGTTTCGATACCACTCCTTCCTTGATGTGGATACACAGTCAATATATACAGAACCGCGGCGACCTGGATGTGGTAAGTGGGGTGCCATTTGATAAAGCCCAGTTATGGAAGGGCATGAGAACTGTAGCGCACCCTACGATGTTTATCCGGAAAGAGGTATACGACAGACATGGCCTATATGCCATAGATCATAAAATAGCAATGGACTATGACCTGCTGGTACGGATACGAAATGAAAAATCTCTTTTTATACCAAGGCCCCTTGTTTACTTCGCGCCCGGCGGAGCCAGTAACCAGCATTTTGAAAAGGGATTGGCGGAGGTAAGAAAAAGCCATGCTACACATATTGGCCATAGCTATAGACAATCGTTCTGGCAAATTCGTCAACGCACGCTCCATAATTTTATGCAAACTGGCCTTGGGAAAAAATGGTTCAGGTGGAAGAACAGGAAAAATACCAATACCACTCCTTCATAATACTGGTTTACGCCGTATCTTTTTAAACAACAGGAATAATGACCTCGTCAACCAGTTACTATCGATAGTCTTACCAGCCCTTATCAATTTTGAATCGAGTGGTTCAAAACCAAGGTCTCCTCTTAATCTTTTTCCATACTGCCTGAACTGATCTATGATTTCACTGACGGATGGTGTTTGCCTGAGACGGTAAGGAGTGCGAAGTGTTTTATGTGTTATTCCCTGGCAGTATTCAGCTAGCAGTTCACCGCTATCTTCTTTTATAGTTTTAGTAAGTGTCGGGTCGGTTTTCTCCAACTTTTCCAGGTAGTTAACAAACTGGTCAAAAGCATGCAAGACTTTTAAGTCAGTTGACGTAGATGTAGTAGCTCCACCATGTTTACGATAAGAAAAACACTCTTCTTTCGCTACAGCCAAATAACCTTTACGCGACATCTCTATCCACAGTTCCATATCCGCAAATAAAAGATTAGGATAAGCGGGCATACCTCCACCCTCATCAAAATCCCTGCTTCGCATCATAAACCCTGTGCCCATGATATCCATCTTACCGCATAAGAAATTATGAACAACTTCCCGCGGCTGCAACACTTCTTTCATTGGCAGGCTTTTCTTTATCTCCCTCCCCTGCCCGTCAATATACCTGAAATGAGCCTGGTATAAAGCAGCGCCAGGATGTTTTGAAACAAGCTCATCCATGATGGTGAGGTAATTTTTGTCGAGGAGGTCGTCATGTCCGATGATGGTCATGAATTCATTTTTGGAGACTGAGGCTATGCGACCCCAATTTTCCTCGATCGTCAGCGATTTATCCGATTTAATGATGATTATCCTGTGATCCTTCAAAGAACCGATCCATTCCGGGGTGCCATCTTCACTATTATTATCCAGCACAATTAAATTAAAATCCTGGAATTCCTGCGAAAGAATACTGCTCACGCAATCTTTCACATAGTCCATTCCATTCCTGACAGGTAAGACAATACTGTATTTCATTGCTTAAAATTTCTCCTGACTATAACAAGGAGCATGATTGTTTGGAAGCCCAATTTGCCAAGATCACTTCTCTGTATCGCCAATAAGATATTGAACATAAGGTGCTGCGTTTTTATCAAAACTATAATATTCGGCAGCTTTGTAACATCCTTCTGAAAATTTCTGATAGTCAGATTCAATTGTTTTAACGGCATTCAAAATGGTCTCCGGCCGGTAATCATCGATCAATACTCCTGCGTGAAAGTCTTTAATCAGCTTAAACCCGGGAATATTACATGCAATAACGGGCGTACCAGCTGCGAAACACATAAATAGCTTTCCGGAAGGGGCGGTCTGATAGTTAAAACTTTCGCGGATCAAATCCCAATCATAAAAACAAAAACCAATTTTAAACGCGGCCAAAAAATTGATAAAGTCTTCACTCTTCAAATAATCCTGGTTAATCGCAATCCTGTTTTGATCAAGCAGGTCCTTATATTCTGTTTGTATATGCAGCAACATTTTCCTGTTAGCCCCTCCTTTTAAAACCATCCTGTATTCAGGATATGTTTTAAAGAAATCCAGACAGTCTAAAACAGCCAGTCGCTTATCAATCGCACCGGCCCAAATAAAGTCTCTCCTGTTTACAATAGGATATTTTGTGCCATTATAAACGGGCGCATTCTGAATATAAAAAACTTTAGGCCTTTTTGAAGGAAATAAATACTCGTATCGCATTGCGCTCTGAACAAAAACAGACTTAATCTTATTTATATCTATTTTTTTATAATACGGGTTCGTATTATTATCTATTTCCAGGGATAAAAAATGAACTGGCCCGAATATTTGCTGCGCGAAATAAAGTGTTTGTAAATCTACCGCTATGACTGTCTCAACTTTACCCTTATACTTCTTTGCCGCATTTTTAAGAATAGAAGGAAGGTACTTATTATAATACAGATAATAATAAGAATAACCCGGAACTATCTTACGGATGAATTTTGTGAATTTCGAAAGAATAAAATCCGTTTTTTGATAAAACTGTGTTGGCCAAAAACCAGTTTTCAAATAAGTAATATTCCGCTCTTCATCTTTCTTTTTTGTAACATGATAAGGTTGAAAGGAGATCACCTCAACATCAAAATGGTGAGAAAGCGCATCATAAAGATTAAGAATCGTGGGCTGATAAATAATATAGTCATTCAGCGTAAGTATCAGTACTTTCTTTTTCATAAGCTCATCAGGTTTGCCAGTTCATGAATAGAAACCTCAGGCCTCCAGCCCAGGGAAAATAATGTGGCCGGGTCAGAGACAAGCGTTCGGTACTCTGCCGTAAAATTCTCTGCCTGTACTACGTGGTTTTTCCATTGCAATCCAACTTTTGAAAAACATATCTCCAACCACTCCTCTATACTATGCGCAACACCTGTACCTATTACAGATTCAACTATTTCATCCTGCTGTATTAATGTCCATACTCCCCTGACAATATCACCTGCAAAACCAAATTCTTTTTTAACCGAAATATCTCCGACTTCTAATACTTCTTTACTCCCCGCCGCAATTCTTTTAGAAACATCGATGATCTTTTTGTTGATATGCCTGTCTGATCGTCTTGGACTATCATGATTAAAGAAAAAACCGTTATACACTTTTATTCCTAGATTACGATAGTACCTGGCGGCATAGGTCGTATGAATACGGCTTACTGCATACATGCTGGAAGCATCAAAATCCGAAGTCTCATTAATTGGATTACCATTATTAATGAATTGAAGGCCGCTGCCAGACAGGAAAATTTTAGACTGAGGGGAGTGTTCTTTAACAGCTTCCAGGATATTAAGGCTTCCTGTGCTGATAGTTTCATGATTTTCCTTCCACACCCCATGCCGTGTAGTGGAATTGGCAGCGAAATTAAATATATATCTGGGTTTAGTTTTCCTGATAAGATTTGCAACACTTTCATAGGAAGTTATATCAACATCACCCTCCTTCGTATACCGGCCGATACCAACTACTTCTATTCCTTGTTTTTCAAGAAGACCTGACAGGTAATACCCGTCCTGCCCGTTAACTCCCCAGATAACAGCACTCATCTCTTAATTTTTTTAAATGCTTCTGCCTTGCAAAAGATAGTGTTCACATACGTATCGGCAAACACAAAATAATCCTTACTCTTTACGAAGCTGGCAATATCCTGTAGCTTTTCCTGCTCATTACTATTGCTGAACGTAATACTTTCTACGCAAATAATCTCCGGTCTGTATTTCTGAAAATCCAGACTTTGCAGGATAGAGAGGTCCAGCCCTTCGACATCCAGGGATATAATATTAGGACAGGACGAAAAATATTGCTCGATTATATCGTTAATGTGTATAATATCCTGCTCAATGATTGTGTATTGCACCCCTGTTTCTCCTGTTCTTATTTTCGCCTCTTCTTCCGAAAATGTATTCCACCCACTATACCCTTTTGGAAACAGGTAAAAGGGAGCTTTTTTATCCTCTGTTGTAGACACTCCGGCCCGGATCAACGTATCCCGGCGTCTGTAATGCCTGATCAGTTTTTCATACCTGGGATCAGGTTCAACACAAACCCCTTTACTGCCCCTGGAATAAAAATAATAGGTATTATTACCAAGTATGGGATGATGAGTACCTATATCGAGATAAGTTGGTTTTACCAATTGAAGACAATCATTTACCAGGTAGCGGATAACCTGGTCCTCTCCAGCCTGGGAAAAGCTGGCATGCACTTTTCCCCTGATGACAAACGAACTTGCAAGAAACTTACCTATCAGTCGTTGCCAGTTCATTGTTTATATATTTCTATTTTGGGTAACGGAAAGATAAGCCCGGTCCCTTTTTTTAGTGTAGCGACTTCCCTTTCGAGAAATTCCTTTTTAAAATGCCAGGGCAACACAAGGTAATAATCAGGGTTCATGGCGCGGCTTTCATCCTCGCTAATAATCGGGATGTTAGTACCCAGCGTCATAGCACCATATTTATCAGGATTTCGTTCAGCTGCATAATCAATTATTGAATTGTCAATTCCGCACCATTGTAAAATCGTATTCCCTTTTGTAGATGCCCCGTAAATATGAATTTTTTTGCCTTCTTTTTTTAAGGTCATTAACAATCCATACAATTCACTTTTTAATTTTGTTATCCTCTCATTGAAGGCAGCATAGGGTTTATCCGTATCCAGCTCAAGATCAAATTCGTTTTGCCTGATCTCTGCGATGAATTTGCGGTCGGCAGCCGTATCATAGTCATTATTGCCGACATGCGTAACATAACAGCGGATACTCCCTCCATTAATATCATTAAAGAGAACTTTGAAGATTTTCATTCCGGCCATCGCGGTTATTTTCTCCAACACTGCCAGGCTATAGTATTCAAGATGTTCATGGCAAATTGTATCATATGAGTCCAGCTTTAACATTTCCGGCATATAACTCATTTCTACCACCCATACGCCTTTGTCAGACAATACTGATTTAATGTTCCTGACAAACTCAACCGGATCCTCCAGGTCATAAAACATTGCAATGGATGTAATGACGTCCAGCTTTTTATCTCCTAAAGCAGCCTGTAATTTTTGAGAAGGAAAAATGTCCTGGATAACTGTGGCGTCTTTTATTTCTCCGGCGATATCACTTGGATCGACCCCGAATTTATCAAAATGCGGCGGATAGAATCCCAGCAGTGTACCATCATTACAACCAATATCCAGCACCCTGTTTTTTGTTCCTCCTATTACCGGGAGTACCGATTCAACTATCTCTTTCAGGTGATTTCGCATGGTATTATTTGTACCCGACCTATACCAGTAGGCCGCATACAATATTTCAGGAGGAACCGAATGTTCCATCTGCAGGAGACCACATGCATTTTCATTTACTTCTGGATTGCATCTTACAAGCGTACAGGCAATCTTCCGGGTTGATGGCATTTCTTTTCCCGGTTTTATAAATGATCCCTGCAGGTATTGATAGCCCAGATCCACTACCTTTTTTAAAGAAGTTGATCCGCAGACCCTGCATGTCGTTCTTGTACGTATGTGCATATATTATTTTTTTTCGTTCTCCCCGTTTTTTTGGGCAAAAATACTTTTTAAAATAGTGACATCGCCCCAGAAATTCCTTGGTTCGGTGTCAGAATAGGGATAATATCCTGTATTGAGACTGATACTACCATTTCTTTCTTTTAAATAATTCAATACCATCTCCTTTACTGAAACGGGTATTCCACTACAACAATTGATTATCCCTGTTTTTTTATCCTGAACGGCTATTTCTACTATATACCTGGCCATTTTTTCAACAGGCAGATAGTCGCGCAACTGGTCCCCGGCGCTCATATTAAATACCGGGTCGCCCCGATCAAGCGCCAATTGAAGCTGCGAAAATAATGAATTTGGGCCTTGCCCTTTTCCATACATATAGAACAAGCGCATCCATTTTAAGGAAACAGGATTGATTATTGCTAATTGGTTTAAAAGAATACGCAGCTTATTTTTTGCTATAGCGTATGAGTTATCGGGAAAAGAAGGCATATCCTCCGACAAACAACCTTCCTGCATTCCATACTCAAAACAGGTACCTGTTACGGCAATATCACCCAAACCATGGTGCACGAGATTTTTTATAAACGCGTAGTGTCGTGGCAGGTTTTCATCTACATGAAATGCCGCTTTATAATTGGGTAGTCCTTCCCATGCCAAATGAATTAAAAGATCAGGGCTATCAAAGAATGTGTAGTAGTCTATTTCAGCAGATAGATTCTTAAGATCGAGCGGAATATATTTCACCCGATCATACCATCGCGCCTGCACAGCTTTTTCGGCAGAAGAAGACGTGGCTATCACCATGTAATTTCTTTCCAGTAATTCCTCCACGACATAATTACCAATAAATCCCGTAGCACCTGTAACTAATATTTTTTTCATGAAATTCAACTCAACTGAAATTCAGGAATGGTTGTTACAAATTGACCGCCCCATTCTCTTATATAAAAAAGTTGCTCTTTTACTTCTTCTTTTATATTCCATGGAAATATAATAACAAAATCAGGTTTCTGTTCCTTCAGGTGGTCTTCGTTTACGACCGGGATATGACTTGCAGGCAAAAACTTATTTTGTTTGTGCGGGTTCAGGTCTACCACAAAATCTATGAGATCAGCTTTGATCCCGCAATAATTGAGTAAGGTATTCCCTTTTGCTGCCGCTCCATAAGCCGCGACTCTTTTCCCCGCTTTCTTTTGTTCCAGTAAAAACGCCCACAAAGATGTTTTGACCTTAAATGCCTGCTCCTGGAACCCTTTGTAATAATCCCTTCCTGTTACCCCTTTTTTTTCCTCTTTTGCAAGTAGCGCTTTCACGTTACCGGAAACTTCCCGGGAATTGTCTTCCGGGTGTTTGGCAAATATCCGAAGCGAACCGCCATGTGTAGGTATTTCTTCCACATCAAACATCTGGAGACCTGCTGCTGCAAATATTTCCGTAACAGTCGTAAAAGACAAATAAGAGAAGTGTTCGTGATAAATCGTATCAAACTGATTGTTCTCTACCAATTGCACGAGGTGAGGAAACTCCATTGTCACTACGCCTTTGTCACTTAAAAGAATTTTTAGTCCGCGTGTAAAATCCACAATATCCGGAACATGCGCCAGTACATTATTACCAAGCAATAAGTCCGCCTTTATTCCTTTTGAAGAAAGCGTTTTTGCAAGACGTATTCCAAAAAAATCCACTACAGATTCGATGCCTTTTAATTTAGCTGCATCAGCTGTATTAGACGTGGGCTCTATCCCTAACACGGGTATTCCTTTTTGTACAAAATACTGGAGCAGATAACCGTCATTTGAAGCAATTTCCACGATCTGTGACTGCGAGTCAAAACCAAATCGTTCTGTCATCATATCCACATACCGACTCGCATGTTCCAGCCATGTACGCGAATAAGAAGAAAAATAGACATAGGAGCTGTCAAAAATAGCATCCGATTTTTTATACTCATCAACCTGTACCAAATAACAATTGTGACAGGTATACACTTTCAATGGGTAAAAGGATTCAGGCTCGTTTAACTGCGCAGATGTCAAAAAGGAATTTGACGCCGGCGAGTTAAAAAGATCGATAAATACATCTTCCAGTTGAGTTTTACAAAATCTGCAATTCATATGATTATAACCCTTTAAAATTTTCATTTAATAGCTCATGTAGCCGATCCCTGTCTGACATATCAGTAACAGGCAATGGCCATTTTATATCAACCATTCTATCATCAAAACGAATACCTTTTTCCGCATCCTGTTTATAATAAGAGGAATGATGATAGATCAATTCAGTATTATCTTTCAGCGTCTGGAACCCATGCGCGACGCCTTCCGGGATATAAATCATATTTCGGTTAGCAGGGCTTAGTTCTATACTTATCCATTTCAAGAAAGTAGCCGAATCTTTTCTGAGATCTACTACTACGTCATAAACGGCCCCTGCAATACAACGCACAAGTTTTATTTCTCCGTAAGGAGGCAGCTGAAAATGCATGCCTCTTATGGTTCCTTTATGAAGCGTAAAAGAATGGTTTATCTGAACCCATTCACCTGAATGACCCAGCTTATCAAATTCATCTTTAGAAAAAGTCCTTGCAAACCAGCCCCGACTATCCATCATCGGTTCCATTTCCACGACGAATACACCTTTTAGTATGGTATCCGTAAATTTCATTTTGCCAGGTATTTATCGATTTGATGAAATGTAAATGCAGCACGATCGTCCTTATTTTTATACCAATCTATTGTCCATTCGATCGCCTGTTTCGCATCTAATTTCGGAAGCCAGCCCAATTCATCCATAGCCCGCCGGATATCCAGTTGTAATAAATTTGCCTCGTGTGGCTGCGTATTGGATAATATTTCCATTTCACCGCTACCCCAACTTTTGATAACCAGCTCAGCCAGCTCTTTTACAGTAAGGTGATCCTCCGGCAATGGTCCAAAATTGAATGGTTTAGAAAAGGAAAGCGGTTTACTTTCGAGGTGTGCTCCTAATAGCAAATATCCTGTCAGCGGTTCAAGAACATGTTGCCAGGGACGTATCGCAGAAGGATTTCTTAGCCTGACCACCTCATTTTTCGACAACGAAACAACCGTGTCGGGTATTATCCTGTTTTTACTCCAGTCTCCGCCGCCGATTACATTGCCTGCACGGGCCGAAGCAATCGCTTTCTGATGCGAAGCAAACTGGCCCGTATTAAAAAAAGAATTCCGAAAAGAGCTAACAACTAATTCAGTGCAGGCTTTACTTGCACTATAAGGGTCATATCCACCCAATACATCATTTTCATTGTACAATATCGCCTGCTCTTTATTTTCGTATACTTTATCGGTAGTAATGATAATTGTTGTGCATTTCTTATCAAGTGTATTCAAGGCTTGAAGGAGATTGGCGGTGCCTATCACATTAACGTCAAAAGTTTCAGCGGGTATTTCATACGACCTTAACACTAATGGCTGTGCTGCTAAGTGAAAGATATAATCAGGACGAAATGCCAGTACCTCATCTTTTAACCTGTTCCTGTCTCTTATATCGGCAATTATACTTTCAGCGAGCGGAGCCGAACTGAAGACATTATAAAACTCTTTTGAATCTTCTGGCGCTAGCGCATAGCCTTTTACGCGCGCTCCCAGCTTATGCAAAATAGCGGAGAGCCAGGTCCCTTTAAAACCGGTATGACCAGTAAGAAATACTTTTTTCCCCTTATAAAACTCGTGTAGGTTATGAACGTTTACCAAATCTTCCATTTTGCCTGATTATTTTGCCAAAGTGATTCCAGTTCGATCTTATCCCGCAACGCATCCATACATTTCCAAAAACCCGTGTGCTGAAAAGCAGCCAACTGACCGTCCATAGTGAGATTTTCCAGGGGATCTTCCTCCCACATCATGTTTTCCATATTTCCATCCAGGTACTTAAAAACTTCCGGCTTCAATACAAAAAAGCCGCCATTGATCCACTTCCCTTCATCTTTTGCCTTTTCCCGAAAAGCTACCACTTCGCCATTGCTTCCAAAATCCATGCCTCCAAACCGGGCCTCTAATTGTACAGCTGTTACGGTTGCTATCTTTCCATGGCTTTGGTGATACTCTACAAGTTCATTAAGATTCACATCACAAACACCATCACCATAAGTTAGCATAAAATCTTCTCCGTTAAGATATTTCTGAACAGCTTTCAGCCTTCCTGCTGTTTTTGTATTTGCGCCGGTATCCACAAGTGTTATCTTAAATGATTCGGATTTACTGGCATGCACTTCTATTTTATTCTCGGCAAGATCAATTGTTATGTCGGAATTATGGAGAAAATAATTGGCGAAATACTCTTTGATAATATACCCTTTATACCCCAGGCAAATAATGAATTCATTAAACCCATAATGTTCGTATATTTTCATGATATGCCATAAGATGGGTTTGCCTCCAATCTCCACCATGGGTTTCGGGCGGGTATCTGTTTCTTCTGCGATCCGGGTACCAAGACCACCGGCAAATATGACCACTTTCATAAACTGAAATTTTGCAAAAATACCGGTTTGACACGAAGACCGGGCATTGCCTGGGTTTTTTATCAAATAAGCCGTTTTTTTGCATAGCCAGGACTGAATTATGGTTATTTTGGCAACTTTTATACATTAAACATATTGAAACCACTCGGCTTTATTCTTATTACCTACAACCGGCCAGCAGATATGCTGGAACTAGTCAAAAACATTTGTCAGCTAGACAATGCAGATGCCTTGCTACAAGAAGTAATCATTGTAAATAATGCTTCCACGGAAGACTATACGCCTGTAAAGGACTTTATTGAAAAAGCCACGACAATTCCTTTTCACTACTTTGACGCTCCTGAAAATCTTGGAGTCGCAAAAGGCCGCAACTATGCGCTGGCCAAAAGCACAGCCCCGGTACTGATACTACTGGATGATGACGCGGTATTACAAAATAAAAATGCCCTGACCAACCTGGTTGAGGAGTTTGAAAACAATAATACGGAAAGACCAAAGGCGT
>CAZGSG010000092.1:0-20086 GCA_964528095.1 uncultured Terrimonas sp. | reverse complement strand
CACAGCACCGATACAGAAACCAAGAACAGATGGTTTTTTGCCTCTGATCACATCAAGGAACATCCAGGCAAGACCAGCAGCAGCGGCGGCGGTATTCGTAGTAGCGAAAGCATATACAGCCAATGAGCCTGCGCTTACCGCACTACCGGCATTGAAACCAAACCAGCCAAACCACAGAAGTCCGGTGCCGATCAATACATAGGGAATATTAGCGGGGGCGGCAGCCGTTGTCGATTTACGTGGCTTCAATACAAGCGCACCAGCCAGGGCGGCCATACCTGCGGAAATATGTACAACTGTTCCTCCGGCAAAATCCTGAACGCCCCACTGGAACATGATGCCCTGGGGATGCCAGGCCATATGCGCTAAAGGAGCATAAACCAATACGCCGAATAAAACGATGAATAATGTATAAGAGCTAAAACGGATCCTTTCAGCAACTGCTCCCACCACGAGACCGGGGGTAATAATGGCGAACATCAGCTGGAAGAAAGCAAACAGGGGAAGAGGAATAGAACTTGCGAGACTCCAGGGCTCGCCGTTCATTACATCTTTAAAAAAGAAGAATGTCCTTGGATCGCCAATAAAGCCTTTAATAGAAGTTCCAAAACAAAGACTGAACTGGACAACCACCCAAAGCACCGAAATGATACCTGCAGATACCGTGCTTTTGATCATGGTAGAAAGTACATTTTTACGACCAACCATTCCACCATAGAAAAAAGCGAGCGCAGGGGTCATTAAAAATACAAAGGCGCAGGATACAAGCATCCAGGCGATATCACCACTATTGTACGTGTATTTGGGAGCGCCGTCGGCACCAAGTGCAGAGGCGGGATCAAAGGCAGTTCCTGGGGTGACAAAAATTGCAGCGACTGCAACAACCAGCAGCACCAGGAATGGAGCTATCTGTTTTACGGTTACTTTACTCATGAGCGTTTGCGTTTTTAGTTTATATGAAATAAATATATAATTTGAATATATTTAAATGAAAATATGTATTTATTGCAATAACATATGTTAGTATATAAGAATTTCGATAAAAAATGTAAACAAAAGTGCATAAAATGTGTATTTAGTTAAATTATAATAAAATTAAATATGTTATTTTGGGAGTAAATCACCTAAAATCAACAGCTCCCGGAAGAAATAAAAAAATCGAGATCATCTTAAAAACGCAGGTTTTTCCACAGCTTTTTATGCAAAAAAACCTGCCTGATCGATGCACCTGACACAAATTATCCCCGGTTTTTATTGATTGTCTGGCTACATTTTTTTGAAACAACAGGTCATCCAAAAACTGTTTTTTGCAGGTTTATGCAAGGTGCCTGTTAAGTTGATTTATTACTGAGCTTTTGCGGGAATAGTGGAGTTATAAAAAGTTTCGGATAAAATGGTATGCTGAACCTATCTGTTGCTCCTGTTAAAAATATCCGGAAGAGGATTCATAAGCTCCCGGTTATATTTATCTAAAAGATTTTAAAAATGATCAGCCCTTTTAGTTATGTAGGATAATGAATGAGCATGGGTATTGCTATCTGAAGGGCAAATTAATAATGAAGACTGTTCATAAACATAACTGTCATGCCGGTTAAGTTTAGTTTCTTTTAGAATAACTGTTGCGCCCGGTATTTTTTATAAAAATGCCGGTCTGGTGTTTTGTATATGAATAATTATTGCGACTGGTATGGCGATCGTCATCTGCTTCTTAAAGTCAATATGGGCCTTTTAATATTAAGTGCTATAATGCAAATTTTCCCGTCTGTCAAAATTTTTGGATACTTTCCGAAGTTGAGGGAGGAAGTGTAACTAAGGTAATAGGTGAAAAACTGGCGTAGGTGAAATGAAATAGCAGGAGAGGGATGAGTAAGTAATGGGAGAGTAGGGGTTAGGATTTTTTGTTGCCATAGATACTTACCCTCTGCGAGGGCCCTCCCTCCCCCGCCTGCCAGCACACACGTTCCTCGAAATTGTCCAATGCATACAGGATTATCCAGAGGCATTAGCCCAGTGTACAGGATGACACAGATTTGCTTAGTTCTGGAAATCCCGCATTCCCACTAATCCTTACCATGACACTCCTCCGGAGGTGTGCCTGGTAGCATTAACCAGAAAGTAAAACTAATGCCTGGCTGGTACAACGCCAGGGGAAAAAAACGAAAAATAAAGGGAAAATAATGGACTTTAATGACGACCCATTTAAGTCTGATGATACTAGCCGTATGATCAACTAATAACCATTTAGCAGTACAATACACGTTGAACCATTTTTAAAATGCTTCCAAGGGAGTATGTTGATCCTGAAATAAGTAAAAGGACGCGACTTCTGCAGGAACGAATAACAATACTTCCGCTCTACTGATTATTAATAAAAATTTACGGAAGTATCGCCTGCTACCGGCAATTATGCAAAACTCAGGTGATGGTCTTTGCTTTCCAGGATCGACTGCCCGTTATTTAAAAACTCATCTACTTTTCTTGCGCATTCGCGGCCTTCGCTGATAGCCCATACAACAAGGGACTGTCCCCTACGTACATCACCTGCTGCAAATATTTTGGAAAGACTGGTCTGGTATGATTTTTCACTTGCTTTTACATTGCCCTTTTCATCTTTTTCTATTTCAAGCACGTTCAGCAACCCATCATGCTGGGGATGCACAAATCCCATCGCCAGTAAAGCAAGCTCGCAGGGAATCTCTCTTTCACTTCCTGCAACTTCGGTAAATTGAGCAGGGCGTCCATCTGCAGAAGCCTTCCATTCAAGATCAACTATTTTCAATGCTTTTAACTGGCCGTTTTCATCAGCAATAAATTCTTTGGTGGCAATGGCCCAATGCCGTTCACATCCTTCTTCATGAGAAGACGTTGTTTTTAATAACATTGGATAGGAAGGCCATGGCATATAGGAGGCCCTGTCTGCTGGTGGTTTGGGTAATAGCTCAAACTGCGTTACAGAAATAGCCCCATGCCGGTTAGACGTACCCACGCAATCACTGCCAGTATCACCACCACCGATCACTACCACATTTTTTCCTGCGGCAATTATACTCTCTGTATAAATATTGCTTTCAATAGAGGCATTGGCAAAAATATCTGAACCTGCATTTCTTTTATTCTGTTGTTTTAAGAACTGCATGGCAAAGTATACACCTTTGGCAGAGCGACCAGGTATTGGAAGATCGCGTGGTACAGTAGAACCACCAGCTAATACAATGGCGCTATATTCACGAAGCAGGTCGTTGATGTTCACATTCACTCCAACATTGGCATGACATTGAAACACCACTCCTTCTTCTTCCATCAGGCTGATCCTTCTGTCGATCACCCATTTTTCCAGTTTAAAATCAGGAATGCCATACCGAAGTAGTCCACCTGGCTTATCATCTCTTTCAAATACTGTTACCGAATGCCCGGCATAATTCAATTGCGCAGCAGCAGCCAGTCCCGCAGGACCAGACCCGATCACCGCGACTTTTTTACCTGAACGCAGGTTTGGTTTTTTGGGTGTTACAAACCCTTTTTCAAAAGCTATCTCAATAATATGTTTTTCTATTTCTTCAATAGCAACGGGTGGTTGATTGATTCCCAGTACACAGGCTGACTCGCAGGGTGCGGGACAGATGCGACCCGTAAATTCGGGAAAGTTGTTGGTAGCAGAAAGTATATCGAATGCTTCTCTCCAGTCTTTCCTGTACACAGCATCATTGAACTCGGGTATGATATTACCCAAAGGGCAACCACTATGACAAAAAGGTACACCGCAATCCATACAACGGGCTGCCTGGTGATTGAGTTTCTCTTCCGAGTATTTATTTACAAATTCCCCATAGTGATGCAGTCTTTCTTCTACTGAAACTTTTGAAGGAAGTTCGCGGGTATATTCTTTAAATCCTGTTGGTTTGCCCATTGCTTAATTAAAGTTTTATGTTGCAGCTGTTAGTTTGTTGCAGCAGTTCCCTGCTAGTGGTCATTCTTTACTTCAATGCTTACTTTTCTTTCCTTCAATGCTTTTTTATAATCCTTAGGGAATACTTTTACGAAATGCCGCAACTGGTTGTCAAGATCATCCAGCACAAATTTTGCTACGGTGCTTCCTGTATACTCATAATGTCGCTGGATCATCGTAAATAATTCATTCTTGTCATCCAGTTCACACTTATCCAGGTCGATCATTTCTATATTGCAATTCTGGCTGAATTTCCCTTTCACATCATATACATAGGCAATGCCACCACTCATACCCGCTGCGAAATTTCTACCGGTATCTCCAAGGATAACGACACGGCCACCAGTCATATATTCGCATCCATGATCGCCTACGCCTTCCACAACTACATTTGCGCCTGAGTTGCGAACACCGAAACGTTCGCCTGCCTTACCTCTGATAAATGCCTCTCCGTTTGTAGCTCCATAGAAAGCCACATTACCGATAATGCTGTTTTCTTCCGGAACAAATGAGGCATTTTTGGGTGGATAGATGATCAGTCTTGCCCCGCTAAGACCTTTTCCGAAATAGTCATTGGCATCACCTTCCAGTTCAAGTGTAATCCCCTTCGTATTGAACGCGCCAAAGCTTTGCCCGGCAGTACCACTGAATTTAAAATGAATGGTATCATCAGGAAGACCTGCTGCCTTATATTTTTTTGTGATCTCGTTGGATAACAGGGTACCTGCTGTACGGTCTGTATTAATGATCGTAAACGTACCTGTCACTTTTTCCTTTCTTTCTATCGCAGGCATCGCGGCTTCCAGTAATTTCCAGTCGATGATATTCTCCATGCCATGGTCCTGCTCTTCCATACAATACAGGCCTGTATATTCTGATGCAGGTTCTTTGTATAATATTGGGGAAAGATCCAGCTTGCTGTATTTCCAATGATTGATATTATCACGCATCTCCAGGTAATCTACCTGCCCGATCATTTCATTCACGGTTTTAAATCCTAGTTCAGCCATGATCTCTCTTAATTCCTGTACCATGAACGTGAAGAAATTCACCACATGATCCGCTGCGCCGGTAAAACGTTTTCTCAGATCAGGATCCTGTGTGGCTACACCAACAGGACAGGTATTCAAATGACATTTGCGCATGAGTATACAACCTTCTACCACCAGCGCAGCTGTAGCGATACCCCATTCTTCGGCACCAAGTAATGCGGCGATAGCGATATCACGACCTGTTTTCATCTGTCCATCCGCCTGTACTACCACACGACTGCGTAATTTATTTTTTACAAGTGTCTGCTGTGTTTCCGCCAGCCCTAGTTCCCAGGGCAGCCCCGCGTGTTTGATTGAACTTACGGGTGAAGCACCGGTACCGCCATCATAACCTGCAATAAGTACTACATCTGCTTTTGCTTTTGTAACACCCGTGGCGATTGTGCCAACGCCGGCCTTACTTACCAGCTTTACACTGATCCTTGCTTTGCGGTTTGCATTTTTCAGATCAAAGATCAATTGAGCAAGATCCTCGATTGAATAAATATCATGGTGTGGAGGAGGAGAGATCAATCCAACACCTGGTGTGCTATGTCTTACACGGCCGATCCAGTCATCTACTTTATGGCCTGGTAATTGTCCGCCTTCACCCGGCTTGGCGCCCTGTGCCATTTTTATTTGTAATTCATCTGCTTCCGTAAGATATAAACTGGTCACACCAAACCGCGCACTGGCCACTTGTTTGATGGAGCTACGCATCGAATCACCATTTGGCAATAGCTCATATCTTTTTTCATCTTCACCACCTTCGCCCGTATTACTTTTTGCACCGATACGATTCATAGCAATAGCAAGCGTGGTATGTGCTTCCCAGGAAATAGAACCGAAGCTCATAGCGCCTGTAGCAAAACGTTTAAAGATATTTTCCGCAGGTTCTACTTCATCAATTGAAATAGACGGGCGATTCTTTTTAAACTGGAACAGGCTCCTGATAGTACAGGCTTTTTCTCCCTGCTCATTTACCAGCTTTGAATATTTTTTAAAACTTGCATAATCATTCGTGCGGGTAGAATGCTGCAGGAGATGAATGGTCTGTGGGTTGAATAAATGGAATTCACCCTTTCTTTTCCATTGATAAATACCACCTACCGGCAACCGGTCAACCGGTATATCTTTTTTACTGAATGCAAAGAAGTGTTTGGACAATGCCTCTCTCGCTATTTCATCCAGTCCCATTCCCTCTATTCTCGATGTGGCGCCGGTAAAATATTTATCAACTACTTCTTTATTGAGACCAAGTATTTCAAAGATCTGCGCACCCTGGTAAGATTGCAAGGTAGATATGCCCATCTTGGAAAATACTTTCAGCAAACCATCATTTACGGCTTTGATATAATTTTTCTTCAGCACTTCTTCTGTCAGGTCGGTTTGCAATTTGCCTTCTTCTTTCATATCACGGATAGAAGACAGGGCCAGGTAAGGGTTGATGGCCGTAGCGCCAAATGCAATAAGACAGGCAAAATGATGTACTTCCCATACATTACCGGCTTCCACGATAATGCCTACCTGTCCACGTAATCCTTTTCTTATAAGGTGATGGTGAATAGCAGATGTAGCAAGAAGAGAAGGAATAGCCGCATGATCGCTATCGATTGCCCTGTCCTGCAGGATCAATACTTTAAAACCATCAGCCACCGAGTCAACCGCATAACGACAGATCCTGTCCAACGCGGCCTTCAATGAGCCCGGTTTGCCATCTGCCCTGAAATAACATTGTAATGTCTTTGCCTGGAATAGACCGGTATCGATACTTCTTATTTTTTCCAGTTCATGATTGGTGAGTATCGGTTGTTTTAGTGCAACACTATGACAGGTCAATGGGTCCTCCAGCAAGAGATTACCATTATTACCAGCAAAACTGGCCAATGACATTACGAGTCTCTCGCGAATCGGATCTATCGGGGGATTCGTTACCTGCGCGAAAAGCTGTTTGAAATAGGAAGTGAGATGCTGCGGTTGATCACTCAGTACAGCCAAAGGCGTATCGATGCCCATTGAACCCAACGGTTCCTTTCCATCCAGCGCCATTGGCGCTATAATGCTTTCAAGATCTTCTCTTGAATAACCAAATGCTTTCTGGTATTTGAATACCTGGTCGTGACCCAAATGCGTAAACAATACTCTTGGTTCAGGTAGTTCTTCCAGCCGTATTTTGTATTTATTCAACCACTCGCCATAAGGTTTTTGCGAGCAGATCTTTTGTTTCAATTCTTCATCACTGATGATCTTTCCCTCGTCCATGTCTACTACGAACATCTTACCGGGCTGAAGTCTTCCTTTTTCTTTTATAAGCGTCGGATCTATCGGTAATACGCCTGTTTCCGCTGCCATGATCACACGATCATCCGTGGTAACACAATAGCGGGAGGGGCGTAAGCCGTTCCTGTCAAGTGTAGCGCCGATCATCTTTCCATCTGTAAAAGAAATAGATGCGGGACCATCCCAGGGTTCCATGAATGCGGAGTGGAATTCATAGAAGGCTTTTTTTACCGGGTCCATCTGATCATTACCGTCCCATGCTTCAGGAATAAGCATCATCATTACATGCGGCAGTGAGCGGCCGGTATGTGTCAGCAATTCGATCACATTGTCAAGACAGGCCGAATCTGACTGTCCCGGTGTGATCACCGGTAACAGCATTTCCATTTCTTCCTTGGTAAAGTAGGGAGTGGTGAAATTCTTTTCACTGGTCTTTAACCAGTTCAGGTTTCCCTGTAATGTATTGATTTCGCCATTGTGTGCGATATAACGGAATGGCTGTGCCAGTTTCCAGGAAGGAAACGTATTCGTTGCAAAACGGGAATGCACCAATCCAAAAGCGCTGACCATTCGCTTATTACTCAGGTCAGGAAAATATCTTCTTACCTGCTGACTGGTAAGCTGGCCTTTATAAACAATCGTTTTATAAGAAAGCGAAGCAATATAAAAACCGATCTCATCTTTTCTTACCGTATTTAAGATCGTGTTGCTTGCATAATTGCGCAACACGAATAACTTTCTTTCAAAATCATCGGGATTGGAAATATGATCAGGAGATGCTATGATCACCTGTTCTATTTCAGGCTCCACGCTTAATGCAGTAGGGCCGATATCTTCTGTATTCACAGGCACTTTGCGATAGGCAAGGATCTCCAGGCCCAGTTTCTCCGCACTGCGGGTAAAAATATCCCGGCATTCTTCCCGGAGACGGATCTCTTTGGGAAAGAAGATCACGCCAACACCATACTTTCCAAAAGAAGGAAGATGCACGCCGAGCTTAATGCATTCATCAAAGAAAAACTCATGGGGGATCTGCATCATAATACCTGCGCCATCGCCGGTATTATTTTCACAACCACAGGCACCACGGTGTTCCATATTTTCCAACACGGTCAGCGCATCGGAAATATGCTGGTGCGATTTATTGCCCTTTATATTGGCAACAAAGCCAATACCGCATGCATCATGCTCAAAGGATGGGTCATACAACCCTGTCGTGCTTGCCATAGGCAATCATTAATTTTAGAGAATTGATAAAAAAGTAACCTAATTATAGACGTATGACAAGCAACTCACTAAAATACCGAATTTTCTGTAAAGAAATGAGGCTACTTGTTAATAATTTTCCACAAAAACTCTCAACAGTTTGGAAATTTGTTAATCCGGGAACTAAACAAGGTATCCAAATAATGTATCGTTCTTATTCAACTCCGTATAACTGATATTGTACGCTTTTAATTTCTGGATCAGTAATTCATAATCCAGTTTCGATTGCAACTCTACTCCCACCAATGCCGGGCCGTTTTCCTTGTTCGTCTTTTGCATGTACTCAAACCGGGTGATATCGTCTGTTGGTCCGAGAATGTTATTGACGAATTCTTTTAAGGCACCCGGGCGCTGGGCAAAATTGATAAGGAAATAATGTTTGAGCCCTTCATACTGCAGGCTTCTTTCTTTGATCTCCTGCATGCGATCGATATCATTATTGCTGCCGCTGACCACGCAAACAATCGTTTTTCCTTTTATAACTTCTGCAAACGCGTCGAGTGCAGCAATTGACAATGCTCCTGCTGGTTCTACCACGATCGCATCTTCATTATACAGTTTCAGGATAGTCGTGCAGATCTTGCCTTCCGCCACCAGTTGCATATCATCCAGTACGTCTTTGCAAATGGAGAAGGTAAGGTCGCCGACTTTTTTTACGGCGGCACCATCTACAAAACGTTCAATAGATTCCAGCATCACCGGTTTTCCCGCTTTTAAGGCTTCATACATGGAAGGAGCGCCTTCCGGTTCAAGCCCGATAACTTTTGTGGCAGGCGAAAATGTTTTGAAATAAGTACCTACGCCGGCGCTTAGTCCGCCACCACCTACCGGTACAAAAATATAGTCGACAGCAATCCCGGCTTCTGACAGGTCCTCGAGTATTTCCTTTGCCACCGTTCCCTGTCCTTCAATGATCCGGTAATGATCAAAGGGAGGAATAAAAGTCAGTTTATTTTCTTCTGTATACTTTTTAGCAGCTACTGCACAATCATCGAATGTATCTCCGACCAGTACGATCTCAATATTATTCTCACCAAACATTTTTACCTGGTTCACCTTTTGTTTGGGAGTAATGATGGGCATAAAGATTACGCCTTTTACATTCAGTTTTTTACAACTGAATGCAAACCCTTGTGCGTGGTTGCCGGCACTTGCACAAACAACACCATTCTTTAATTGTTCTTTGGGCAGGCTGCTCATCAAATTATAAGCGCCCCGCAATTTATAGGAGCGAACTACCTGCAGGTCTTCTCTTTTCAGGTAGACATTGCATTGGTACTTGCGCGAAAGATTGAGATTTAACTGGAGCGGTGTACGGGTCGCGATATTCTTTAACCGCTCTGCCGCCTCAGCAAAATTCAGGAAGCTGTCCGGATCTCCGCTTGTGGAGACCCGGGCATTTCCTTTCAATTCATCTTTTATTTCGGGTGTTATGTGTTCCATTCTATTTACCCTACTGATTCAGTTTTTAACGTCTGTTCCCTGAATACGTTTTTTGTAGATGCTTCAGCTTCTGCAGCAGTTGGCTTTTGGTTTTCAGGTCTGAGACTTCTGACTGTTTTACCAGCCTGCCACAGTTCGCTTTCACGAAGCTCTTTCAGTTCCGCATCCAGTTTTTCTCTGTAGTCAGGTTGTGAGTTGGAATCGATGGAGCGTTGTGACTCTTTCCCTGCTGCTACGCTTTCATATAATTCTTTAAATACAGGTGCTGTCGCGTCGCGGAATTTTTTCCACCAGTCCAGCGCGCCCCGTTGTGCCGTAGTTGAACAGTTGGCATACATCCAGTCCATTCCATTCTCTGCTACCAGTGGCATCAATGATTGCGTCAGTTCTTCTACTGTTTCATTAAATGCTTCTGAAGGGCTATGTCCTTTGTCACGCAATACCTGGTATTGTGCAGCAAAGATCCCCTGTATAGCACCCATCAGTGTACCTCTTTCGCCAGTCAAATCAGAGTACACTTCTTTCTTAAAGTTTGTTTCAAATAAGTATCCACTTCCTACTGCAATACCTAATGCGACTACTCTTTCAAATGCTTTACCTGTCGCATCCTGGAAGATGGCATATGAACTGTTCAATCCGCGACCCTGTAAGAACATTCTTCTTAAAGATGTACCGGAACCCTTTGGCGCAACCAGGAATACGTCCACATCCTTTGGAGGAATGATGCCTGTTTGTTCATTGAAGGTGATGCCAAAACCATGAGAGAAATATAATGCTTTACCGGGCGTCAGGTGTTTTTGAACAGTAGGCCAGAGCGCGATCTGTGCCGCATCACTTAATAAATAGCAAATGATCGTTCCTTTCTGTAAGGCTTCTTCGATTTCAAAAAGGCTCACACCGGGTACAAAACCATCACGAACAGCTTTATCCCAGCTTTTGGAATCTTTACGTTGTCCAACGATCACGTTGATACCATTGTCCTTTTGGTTCAGCGCCTGGCCGGGGCCCTGTACACCGTAACCGATCACCGCTACAGTTTCATTTTTAAGAATTTCCTGTGCTTTGCTCAGCGGGAATTCTTCACGGGTTACTACATTTTCTTCGGTGCCACCGAAATTTAATTTTGCCATTATTCTTGTTTTTAAGTTTTAAAAAGTTGTTTGTCGATCCCTGTTTATTATGCTATGTTTCGTTTTAATGCCAGTGAATAACCATAGTGTAAAGCATCGTGCACTGCGAAATATTGAATGGCATCCTGTATGCCTGCTATATGCACTCCATAAAGCGCCGTGAAAGCCTGGTATTTATTGAACAATTCCGTGTTACTATCATTCTCAAGGTTTTCAATAGCAGTATATAACAGCCCTTTTAACCTGATCATTTCCTGTTCGTCAATAAATTTTTCCGGTCGTGTACCCCGCTGGTAATTTTTAATGATATCTGCATCTACCACTGGTACTACGCCTGATCTCACAAAACAAAGCACCTGCTGGCTCGCAATGATATGGCCAAAATTCCAGGCAATATTATTGTTAAAGCCCGGCGGAATAGTATTCAGTTGTTCGATGGTGAGCTCATTTACCAGTGTTAAAAAGTTTTTCCTGGTCCTATTGATTATTTCAAATTGTTTATTCATACGATCACATCGAAAAAACTTTCTCATTATCATTTAAAAATTCATTCTCACTTGCTTCCTCACCTGGTTCCCTGTATTCAAATTCTTTCAGCTTTTCATGGAAACCATCACTGTCTTTAATGATCGCAACCCTTGCACTCCGTACAAATTCAATCAGCCCATAGGGCTCCAGCACCTTGATCAGGCGGTCTGTTTCTTCCCGGTGACCGGTCACTTCAAAAACAGTATAGTCTTTACGGATCACCACTGCTTTAGCCCCATGCTCCCTGAGCAATCGTTCTACCTTTACGGTTTCGGCAATGATATCGGTCGGTACTTTATATAAAGCAAGCTCCTGCCATACGATCTCTTCCTGCGTATTATAGTATGCTTTTAATACTTCCACCTGTTTTTCTATCTGGCGGCAAACCTTTCTTACTACATCTTCTGTTTCATTGATCACGATCGTAAAACGATGCACACTATCCACCTCAGAAGGCGAAGTATTCAGGCTCTCAATATTGATCTTTCTCCTAGAGAAAATAATCGCGATACGATTTAATAAACCGATCTGATTTTCCGTATAAACGGTTATCGTATATTCTTCCTTAATCATAATTGTTGTATTAATTCAAAATTCAAAATGCAAAATTCAAAAATAGAACCCTACTGATCCATTAGTTATTTGCGAATTGAAGTTTTTGATTTTTTAATTTTTAATTTTGAATTTGCTCTATACTTCTTCCCGACACAGCACAATCTCCGCCACGCCACGTCCCTGTGGTACCATCGGGAATACATTGTTTTCTTTTCCTACCATCACTTCCAGTAAGAAGCTGCCGTCATTGTCCAGCATTTCTTTCAGTGCATTCACGAGGTCTTCTCTTTTGGAAATGCTTTTTCCAGGGATACCAAAACCCTTGGCCACCTGTACAAAATCAGGACTGGTGATATCAACAAAGGAGTATCTTTTTTCATGAAACAATTGTTGCCATTGTCTCACCATGCCCAGGAACTGGTTGTTTAGTATAATGATCTTTACATTGGGTTTGAATTGCATGATAGTTCCCAATTCCTGTAATGTCATCTGGAATCCACCATCACCAATAATAGCTACGGTAGTACGCGTCGGGTCTCCATATGCTGCACCGATAGCCGCAGGCAATGCAAATCCCATGGTACCCAGTCCGCCACTCGTGATATTGCTTCTTGTATAATTGAACTTTGCATAGCGGCAGGCTACCATCTGGTGCTGGCCCACATCTGTTACGATGATCGCATTTCCTTTTGTGAGTTCATTTAATTCCTTGATCACTTCACCCATGGTTAGAATATCACCCGAAGGATTCAATTCTTCCTGTATCACTTTATCTATTTCTTTTTGCTGGTAATCTTTAAAAAGCTGTAGCCATTGAGGATATACTTTTTGTTCTACCAGTGCAGTGAGCATGGGCAATGTTTCTTTGCAATCTCCCCATACCGGTACCGTTGCTTTCACGTTCTTATCGATCTCTGCAGGATCTATATCCAGGTGGATGACTTTGGCTTGTTTGGCATATTTATCCAGTCGTCCTGTTACCCGGTCATCAAAACGCATACCGATGGCAATAAGCACATCACATTCATTGGTCAGTACATTGGGGCCATAATTACCATGCATTCCCAACATTCCTACCGCCAATGGATGGTCAGTATTGATCGCGCTCATACCCAGTATTGTCCATGCAGTAGGGATCCCGGCTTTTTCTATAAATTTTAAAAATTCTTTTTCTGCTTTACCAAGTATCACGCCCTGTCCAAAGATCACAAAAGGTCTTTCTGCTGCATTGATCAGTTTAGCTGCTTCTTCCAGGTATTCTTTACGCACGATCGGTTTAGGACGATAACTCCTGATATGTTCACATTTCTGGTAACCACTATAATCGAAGAGTTGCAGTTGCGCATTTTTAGTGATATCGATCAGTACCGGGCCGGGGCGACCGCTTTTAGCGATGTAAAATGCTTTGGCCAGTACTGCAGGGATCTCGGTAGCGTCGGTTACCTGGTAATTCCACTTGGTAACAGGTGTAGTGATATTGATCACATCTGTTTCCTGGAAAGCATCTGTTCCGAGCAAGTGCGCAAACACCTGGCCGGTGATGCATACAAGCGGAGTGGAGTCGATCATGGCATCGGCTAATCCTGTTACAAGATTAGTAGCGCCGGGACCACTGGTAGCAAACACCACACCCACCTGGCCCGAAGTACGCGCGAAACCCTGTGCGGCATGAATGCCTCCCTGTTCGTGACGGACGAGTATATGTTGTAACTTGTCATTGTAGTCATACAATGCATCATAGATCGGCATGATAGCACCACCCGGGTAACCAAAGATGGTCTTTACATTTTCGGCGATCAAACCTTCCAGCAACGCAACGGAGCCTGATACGGATTTTGTCGCGGGTATTGTGGGTTTTGATTGCTCTTTCATTAATTCAAGCGTTTCCATAACTCGTCTTTTTATTTTTTAGATTTTGCCGGTGCCAATGTATAAGTAATAGGTTGTCGTCTATAAGCCCTTACAGGATTATTAAATTGAACAGCGTTGTTCCATTGCGGGCTGGCAGCGATCACGTTCAACGCATCCTTGTCTATATAAGGAATACCGGATGACTGGATCACTTTAGGTTTCTTTACAAAACCATTCCCGTCCAGAAAAAACTGTATGATCACTGTTACTTTTAGTTCTTCATCTGATTTTGTATTCCTGAACTCGCCATTCAGGTTTTTCGAGAGATAGGCATTCCAGGCTTTTTCACCGCCTTTAAATTCTGCTTCCCGCTCGTAAATAAAATTTTTCATCTTCTGTCCGCTCTCGTCATATCCTTCCAGTATTCCTTTTCCGCCATTCATCGCCGCTACATAACGGGCGGCCATTTGTTTATTTGGGTAATAATGATAGCCTTCTGTTTTAACGCCATCATCATTGTACATGGAAGAGTCTTCAAGCAGGCCATTTTTGTAATAAGATAATTGCAGACCGGTTAGTTTATTCATTGCGGTATCGGAATAGACCGCTTTGGTCTTTAGTATATTCGAATTAGACCAATACGTATTACATTCAACATGATTTTCGCTGTTGTTTTTGCAAACAGTATAATAGGCTGCCTTATCCCTGGTGGTACCGGCCCAATCAATATCAAGATAAGATGTGTCCGCCTGTTGTGCTTTTGCCAACTGGAAGAACATCATGCAGAGAATGGGGATTAATATTTTCATCTTACTTATTTTCTAAGGCTTCGTCAGTTACGCAACCTTCACTCGCGTCTTTTACCGTCATGGCATATTTATACAATACACCCCTTGTCACTTTCAATGCCGGTTTTTTCCAGCTGGCTCTTCTTCTGGCGATCTCTTCCACACTTACTTTGAGGTTGATGCTATTGTTCACTGCATCCAGTTCAATGATATCATCATCTTCTACCAGCCCGATCAATCCACCTTCAAACGATTCAGGTGTGATATGACCTACTACAAAACCATGCGTACCACCGCTAAACCGGCCGTCAGTGATCAGTGCCACCGTTTTTCCTAATCCCGCACCGATCAGCGCAGAAGTGGGTTTCAACATTTCCGGCATACCCGGCGCACCCTTTGGCCCTTCATTTTTAATAACCACTACATCGCCTGCTTTTACTTTGCCGGATGAGATGCCCGCTACCAGGTCCTTCTCACCATCAAATACTCTTGCAGGTCCTGTAAACCGCTCGCCTTCCTTACCACTGATCTTAGCCACACTACCTTTCTCGGCCAGATTGCCATACAGTATTTGTAAGTGACCTGTAGCTTTTAATGGTCTCTCCAATGGATAGATGATATCCTGTGTTTCAAAATTGATCGCTTCAATATGTTCAAGGTTTTCTGCAATGGTCTTACCGGTCACCGTCATACAATCGCCATGCAGCAATCCTTTGTTCAATAAATATTTCATCACGGCAGGAAGACCTCCATGATTATGCAATTCCTGCATCAGGTATTTGCCGGATGGTTTAAAATCGGCCAGTACAGGCGTAGTATCGCTGATACGTTGAAAATCATCCTGTGTCAGGGCTACGTCCACGCTTTTTGCCATTGCGATCAGGTGTAGTACAGCATTGGTGCTTCCTCCAAGTATCATGATGACGGTGATCGCATTTTCAAACGCTTTTTTTGTCATGATGTCTTTGGGCAATACATTTTTTTCCAACAGTACATGTATGGCTTTACCTGCATCCAGACATTCTTTTTTCTTCTCCTCGCTCAACGCCGGATTAGAAGAGGAGTAGGGGAGGCTCATACCCAGCGCTTCGATAGCGCTGGCCATGGTATTGGCTGTGTACATACCACCACAGGCACCGGCACCCGGGCAGGAATGTTGTACGATGCCTTTAAAATCCGCGTCGTTCAGGTTACCGGCGATCTTCTGCCCAAGAGCTTCGAAAGCGGAAATGATATTTAACTCCTGTCCTTTATAATGACCCGGCGCAATTGTTCCTCCATATACCATGATAGATGGCCTGTTGAGGCGGCCCATGGCCATAATACAACCAGGCATGTTCTTATCACAACCGGGTAATGTGATCAATCCATCATAATAAAACCCGCCACATACTGATTCGATACTGTCGGCTATCAAATCACGGCTTACCAATGAATACCGCATGCCATCAGTACCATTACTGATGCCATCACTGATGCCGATGGTATTAAAGATGAGCCCGACCAGGTCATTATCCCATACGCCCTGCTTTACTACTTTGGCAAGATCATTCAGATGCATATTGCAGGTATTACCATCATAACCCATGCTCGCAATACCGACCTGTGGTTTTTTCAGATCGTCTTCAGTGAGGCCGATACCGTATAACATGGCCTGCGCGGCAGGTTGTGTAGTGTCCTGTGTAAGGATTTTCGAATATTTATTTAATTCACTCATGGTTATTCTTGTTGTCGTTCTTGCCAGATTAGTTAATTGCTCCTTTATATTGTTGGTATTGCCTGCCAGTTAAATTTCTTTTCAATGATGCGGCTTTTATACGCCTGTTGAATGACCCTGCTGATGGAATCATTCCAGTCTTTCTTAAATACTGTTTTGTCCAGGCTTTCCCAGCCAATGATCTCTGCTGCTGTGCCACAAAAAAATGCGGCATCTGCCTGTTTTAATTCATCGGTGGTGAATAGCTTCTCTTCTACCGGAATGTCCAGCTCTTCGCATATTTCCAATACGGTAGCTCTTGTTATCCCTGGTAAAATATTACCTAACGAGGGTGTGAACAGCTTACCATCTTTTTCATAAAACACATTAGCGCCGGGTCCTTCCGCTACAAATCCATTCATGTCAGTTAGTAATGCTTCATCATAACCTTTTGCTTTTGCCTCCTGGCTGGCCAGTATAGAATTCACATAATGACCACCGGCTTTTGCTTCTATGATAAAACCTTTTGGATTTGGCCGCTGAAAAGAAGAGGTAAATACTTTTAGTAATTGATCTCCAAGGAAGGGTTGCATTTCCCAGGTCTGGATCACGGTAAATGATTCAGTATTTTTTGAAAAAGACATATTGGCCGGCGCATATACGATCGGCCGGATATAGGCATCCTGGATATGGTTTGATTTCAGAACGTCGTAGGTAGCCTGTATCAATTGCCCTGTTGTCCAGGTAAACGGCATGTTCAATGCGGCGGCTGAACGTTGCAGTCTCTCATAATGTTCCACTGCTTTGAATATCCTAGTCTCATCTGATACCGTTTTATAGGAACGGATACCTTCAAAAACAGAATAGCCGTAGTGGAGCGATTGGCTGTACGTATCCATTTTCGCTTCCGCGGCTTTCATCAGCACGCCATCGGCCCAGAGAACTGTATTTTCATTATAGTAAGATGCCATTGTTTCTTGTTACGATATAAAAAAAGCAACCCGCCTTTTGGAGGCGGGTTGCTGTATAATTCGGTTTGTTTAGTTATTATAGTGCACCACCTCCTGATGAAGAGATAATAATAATGACCACCACAATAATTATTGCGGCTGAGGATGTGATCACTTTATTTACTTTATTCTTCAACATGAAGGAGTTATTATGCTTATAAAGCGAATATACTCCAGCCAGTTGTAAAAACAAAAACTAAAAGAACTTTTTAAGTCAAAATTCAAAATTAAAAATTCAAAAAAGCGACCCTTTCAACGACCAGTCATTCACAAATCGAACCAGCGCAGTAAAATCCAATCATAGCGAACCCTTTTTTAATTTTGACTTTTGAATTTATATGATAGTGGACTTTCTGTACTCGATATTTTCTCTCTTTACTGAACCAGGTATCTTGCCACTTACATAGTCACTGATCAATTCGCCCAGGGTGGAAGTGAAATAAAAATTTACCGGGTCAATATCCTTGGTTACAAAACCATTCTGCAGGGTCCAGTTCACCGCTTCACGCACAAGGGCTGCTTCTTCTGTAAGTCCGAAATGGTCGAGCAACATGGCCGATGATAAAATAGATCCCAGTGGGTTAGCTATATCCTTTCCTGCAGCCTGTGGATAGGAGCCATGAATAGGTTCGAACAGGGCCGAACCATTACCAATTGATGCAGAAGGTAATAATCCCAGTGAACCGCTGATCACGCTTGCTTCATCACTGATGATATCCCCAAACATATTTTCTGTAAGCACTACATCAAATTGTTTGGGGTTCAGGATGATCTGCATGGCGGCATTGTCCACAAATAAAAAATCCAATTCTACATCAGGATAATCTGCTGCGATGTCTTTCACCACTTTTCTCCATAGCCTGGATGTTTCCAGTACATTGGCTTTATCTACCAGGGTCAGTTTTTTTCTTCTTTTCTGTGCCGATTGAAAAGCCAGGTGTGCGATGCGTTCTATTTCTGCCGCAGTATATACGCAGTCATCAGATGCCTGTGTACCTTCTGCATTGATTTCTTTTTTACCAAAATAAATCCCCCCGGTCAGTTCGCGATAGATCACAAAATCAACACCTTCTATATTTTTTGTTTTCAGTGGGGATAGATGATGCAATGCAGTATAAGTGGTCACAGGACGGATATTCGCAAACAATTGCAATGACTTCCGAAGTTTTAGCAGACCTTGTTCTGGTCTTACTTTGGCAGTGGGATCATTGTCATATTTAGGATGGCCGATCGCTCCAAAAAGTATCGCATCGCTGTCCAGACAAATTTCAATGGTTTCATCAGGAAGCGGACTGCCTGTTTTGTCAATGGCATCAGCTCCCATCAGACAATAGGTGTATTTAAATTCATGGTTGAATGATTCTGCAATGGAATTCAATACGCGGATCGATTGTTTCGTTACTTCAGGGCCAATGCCATCGCCTTCTATAACTGCTATTTTCTTTTTCATGTTTAGTTTGTTCGTACGGGTTTATTTTCAGGGTTGTTGGATTTCAAATTGGTGGATCTCTTCTTTCATGCTCAGTAAATAATCAATATCATCATACCCATTGAGCAGGCAGGTCTTTTTATAACTATTGATATCAAAATGTTCTTCTTCGCCGGTAGCCGCTATTTTAATGAATTGCTCCTGCAGGTTTACTTCTAATACGGCCGCAGGGTCATTTTCTATTGCAGTAAATATTTTTTGTAAGAATGACTCACTTACTGTCACGGGCAACAGGAAATTATTAAGCGAATTGTTTTTAAAAATATCAGCAAAAAAACTACTCACCACCACATCGAAGCCGGCATCTTTGATGGCCCAGGCTGCATGTTCGCGACTGGAACCGCAACCAAAATTTTTGGCAGCTACCAGTATTTTACCACTGTACTTTTTATCATTCAGCGGAAAGTCTTTTTTTGGTTGGTTCTCATCATCATTTTCATAACGCCAGTCACGAAAAAGATTTTTACCAAACCCATCCCGGCTCGTTGCTTTTAAAAAACGTGCAGGAATGATCTGGTCGGTATCCACGTTTTCCATATTCAGGGGAACAGTGGATGAATTAATTATATTGATTTGTTTGCTCATTTCTTCTTTGCTATTTATTGTTCGGGCACTAATTATTTTTATAATAGTCCCGTATATCCCCAACTTCGCCGGTAATAGCAGCTAATGCTGCTGTCAGCGGGCTTGCAAGAAATGTTCTTGCATTGGGTCCCTGTCTGCCTTCAAAATTCCGGTTGCTGGTAGAGATACAATATTTACCGGCGGGTATTTTATCTTCATTCATTCCCAGGCAGGCACTACAGCCCGGCTGGCGAAGAATAAAACCTGCTTCTTCAAATACTTTATCAATCCCTTCTTCAATGGCTTGTTTTTCTACCTGCTTACTGCCCGGTACGATCCATACTTCCACATCATTGGCTTTACGTTTGCCTTTTACAAAACCGGCTACCAGTCGCAGATCTTCGATACGGCTATTGGTACAACTGCCGATGAATACATAATCAACTTTTCTTCCTTTGATATTAGTACCGGGTTGCAGCCCCATATAGGCCAATGATTTTTCGAACGAG
>CAZGSG010000091.1:0-20286 GCA_964528095.1 uncultured Terrimonas sp. | reverse complement strand
ATCAAATCAATATTTAACGCTGTTTCCATTGCGTGTCTCATCGTCTTATTAATGCTCTCCTTCGAAATACTATAGAGATTCACAGACATATTTTCATGAAGCAACGGTACATCCAGCGCCTTAAATCGGATGTTCAATTTTCTCTTATTATTAAACACCGCGACTAAATATTCCTTTGCGGCTACTAGTCCTTTATTGGACAACATTTGTGGTACCAGGTCATTTGTTATCTCCTTCATCCGCGCGATAAGCTCATTCAGATTCTGGTTAACCCTTTTCATGGTATCAGTATCTTCCTGCGATAATTCATCAAGGCTGCCCAGTTTTAATTTTATCCCGGCTACGATCGGCCCCAGTTCATCATGCAGATCAGCAGCCATTCTTCTCCGTTCATTTTCAAGGGTGGTAATTTCTGCGAGTACCTTTGCCTTATATAACGATACGCTCCTGCGGTGAAAACGGATGATCGTCAGGATAAAATAAATTATTACCACCAGGATAACAACAGACGCGATTAAAACGGCAGTGAAAAGCGATGTTTCTTTGGCATCCATATTACAGCGTAAGCATAAATTAGATTCGAAAGTACATTTATATATATCAATATCCAGACTGTGCTTCTTTCGAATTCACTGCTACCTCCAAAACTATACAACCAAAAAACACCAATAATCACCTTGTAAAGAAAATAGATTATAAATCCGATACAGATCAAAAATGCCGGGTTAATAAGCAAATTCCCCTTCTCTGTCAGTAATGTATAGTTTAAAAGATGGATGCTCATGAGTACGATCACAAAAGAGAACAACAATCTGAACCAGTTGATCGGGTGCGAAAGCCCTGAAATAAAGATCGCATCTGTAAGCCATGCTACCAGAAAAATAAACAGGATTATTTTATATACATATGGCTTTCTCTCGAATATCTGCCACCGTTTAAATTGCCAGGTAATAAGCAACGATTCAGCCAGTACATATAAATTATTGTTCAGTGCATTATAATTCCCGCTATAGATCATAAAATACCCAACGATCTCATTGGCAAATGCCAGCCAGATACAATACAGGAATGGATGATATACCTTATGAATATGCCTGAACCTGATGCAGCCAATGATCGCAGCTATGCCGATACTGAAACTATACAAATCCAAAAGAGTGAACTGTAGTCGCAATGAATTTTTTTTTAGTTTACAAAGTTTCAGGCGGCGGAGGAGGAGGGCAAAAAGGCGGACAAGGTCTTCCTTCCTCCACAATTACACCTTCATCGTCGCTTATAAGTTCGGCATTTTCTGTCAAAGGTAGAATGTCTCTGTCATCCGCATTCACCCCAACGGCAATCACTTTGATTGTCAGGTCTGCATTCATACCAAAATAAACACGCACTCCCACACAGCCTGACTGTGAAAGCAATTTATCAAATGCGTCTCTATTAAAGGTTTCTGACAGTAATAATATGTTCTCATACCCGGATTTGAGCACATTTCCTTTTTCAGTGCGGTAGCGAAGCGTCATTTCTTTAGCGGTAGACAGGGATATCAGGTTTGTATCCCCCGACAAATGGTGGTTAGTAGCCATAAACTGATCGTTTTAGGTGGTTAAATAATGGTAGGGAAGATGGGTAATAATTAAAGGGTAGAAAACAGGTGTTTACCACGGTAATTGTAGTCAAGGCTGTAGTAATTTTTTCATGCACCGGCAGAATATTGCGTAAAAGCACTTGATGCATTTCTGAAAAATGAAGTAATTTGACTACTGAAACCACCAATTCCAATGAAACCACTTACCAACTGGATAGATTATTATCCAATCGAAACCACTACACTACTTTCTTTAAGCAAAGATCAGCACATTCACTATGTAGAAGAATGTATGCGCTTTCATGATCTGATTCAAATGACCCGAAAGGATGTTAAAGTGCGGAAATGCATGAATGACCTGCTCAATCGGATAGCCGTATTGAAGGATGCAGCCCTGAATTATAACTAAGCTCCTTATTCACCTGTTGAATAAGACCAGAGCCGTCTGCACACACATTAAAGAATATGCATATTTAAATTGCATTGTTAAAGAAACTTTAACACTCTTGCTAACGCAGATCAAGTTCTTAAAAACTCCTGCGGATCTGGCATCGAAGGCATTTTTTTTGCTGTTGGCTATTGCCTCGGCGTGTAACAAACAGCCTGACGGCCTTAAAACAATAACCATGAAATTAAACCTGAAAAACTTCCATCTATTTATCCTTCTTGCCATTGCTTCATTGCTTACCCTTTCTTTTTCACATCCGGTTCAAAATCTGCTGGCAGCTACCAGTAGAGTTGCGCCTGCTGAAAAAATCCCGGTGGTGGCCATAGCGCCTGCATCGCCAAGATCAGCCTATGACAGCCTGCATCTTGATCTCTCCGGACTCACAAGACAGGCTTATGACTTTGCTTTAAAAGGGGTTGAAAAATTGAAGAAATTAGGCAAGCTGACCAATACATCCATTGTAACGATCGTTGATTTCAGCCAGCCCAGCTACCAGAAAAGACTATATGTAGTGGACCTGAGCAATTATAGAGTCCTTTTCAATACCTGGGTGGCTCATGGCAGAAATTCGGGTCGTGAATGGGCGCAGTCTTTCTCCAATACAATGTCTTCTTATAAAAGCAGCCCGGGTTTTTATGTTACAGGGGAAACGTATATCGGCGGCAATGGTTATTCGTTAAAGCTGAACGGGATGGAAAAAGGGATCAATGACAGAGCCAATGAGAGGGCTATTGTACTGCACGGAGCAGATTATGTGAGCCAGGACTTTATCCGTCATATGGGCTATATTGGCCGTAGTTTTGGCTGCCCGGCTGTTTCTCTAAGGGAGGCCTACCCGATCATTAATACCATAAAAAACGGCACCTGCCTTTTTATCTATCATCCTGGTAAATCTTATACACAACACTCCCCCATCCTGGGCTGATTATGTTTATAATTGATTGGCTTACAACAATTCTCAATCTTTATCTTTGAGCATAATTCTATCGTATGCTCAAGATTGGCGTTTTTGGAGTAGGTCACCTTGGAAAATTTCATCTCAATAACTGGCTGGAGATCCCTGAAGTAGAAGTCGTCGGATTTTATGATCCTAATGACGAGACTGCCCGCGAAGTAGCCGAAAAATACCAGCTCGCCAGGTTTCTTGATCCCGAAGCGCTACTCGACAGTTGTGATGCGATAGACGTTGTAACTCCCACCGACTACCATTTTGAATGGTGTGAAAAAGCTATTAAAAAAGGAAAACACGTTTTTGTAGAAAAGCCATTGGCCAATACAATGGATGAAGCACGTCAATTGGTCAAACTGGCAAAGGAATCAGGCATTAAATTCCAGGTAGGTCATGTGGAAAGATTCAATCCTGCATTTTTAGCAATCAAGGATATCCAGTTACATCCCATGTTCATTGAAGTACATCGTCTTGCCCAGTTCAATCCGAGAGGTACTGAAGTAAGTGTGATCCTCGACCTGATGATACACGACATCGACATTATTCTGAGTATTGTAAAAAGCGATGTGCGGAATATCTCCGCAAGCGGGGTAGGTGTGATCACAGAAACTCCTGATATAGCCAATGTAAGAATAGAATTCAATAATGGGTGTGTAGCCAACCTCACTTCCAGCCGGATCTCCATGAAAAAAATGCGAAAGATGCGCATCTTTCAGAAAGACGCTTATATAGGAATAGATTTTCTGAATAAGAAAACGGAAATAATCAAATTGAAAGAAGCACAGGACTCTACTGTGTTTGCCTTCGACATTGAAACGCCTTCGGGTAAAAAGACCATCGCGATGGCCAGCCCTGTGGTCCCCGAAGTGAACGCGATTAAAAGAGAACTGGAAGAATTCAAAAATGCGATTGTCAATAATACCAGGACTGTGGTATCTGAAATGGATGGATTACTGGCAATGGACGTAGCCCATCAAATACTCAAAAAAATAGGAAATAACGTTATTTCACGTTGATGAATAGTGGTAAACAAATAAGGGTAGTCTGGTATGCCCTGGTAGATTATTTCACGGCCGCCGCCGCATGGCTTTGCTTTTATTTTTTACGGCATCATCTGCTTAACGACAATGTTCCTTTCGGCATGAATTCCCTTTCATGGTTGTATATTCTGATCATAATACCCGCGGGATGGCTTGTTCTTTATTCATTAGCCGGCACATATCATTCACTTTATAAAAAGTCCAGGCTCGCTGAATTTAATCTGACATTTATTTGCTCCTTACTTGGATCTATCATTTTCTTTATCCTGTTTGTATTAAATGATCCCAAAAAACTATTCTCATACTATTACATAGCTTTTGGAGCAATGGTCTTTATTCATTTCCTACTGACCTTCCTGGGCCGATGGCTTATCCTCAACAAGGTAAAACATCAATTACTCTCAGGAAAAATTGCTTTCAACACGCTTATGATAGGAAGCCAGGAGAATGCGGTACGCATTTTTAAAGAGACTGAAACAAAACTACAGGACGGCGGCTATCATTATTCAGGTTTTATCACTCCTGATGATAACCTGAAAAACGGGATCGATAAACTGATCCCAAAACTGGGAACATTGCAGAGCCTTGAAACTATAATTGACAAAAACAATATTCACCAGGTCATACTGGCCCTGGAAAAATCGGAAAAGCCGCTTTTAGAAAATATCATCAGCCGGCTGAGTGAGAAAGATGTAGAGATCAAGATACATGCAGATGCATTAGATATCCTTTCCGGGTCAGTAAAAACCAATAACGTGCTTGGTGCCCCGCTGATCGATCTTAAAACCGACCTGTTGCCAGACTGGCAACAACATATCAAACGGCTGATCGACATAGTCGCTTCATTAAGTGCCGGAATCATCCTGCTTCCCTTTCTATTGTACGTGGCGATCCGCGTTAAATTTTCTTCCAGGGGCCCTATATTTTATAGCCAGGAACGAATCGGCTATAAAGGCAAACCTTTTCGTATGTTCAAGTTCAGGTCAATGAATAATAATGCCGAACAAAAAGGCCCAGCCCTTTCCTCGGATAATGATCCCAGGATCACCAAATGGGGCAAGGTGATGCGAAAATGGAGACTCGATGAATTACCTCAGTTATGGAATATCCTCATAGGCGATATGAGCCTCGTAGGTCCAAGACCCGAACGCAGGTTTTATATTAACCAGGTGACGGCAAGTTTTCCTTATTACAAATATTTACTGAAAGTAAAACCCGGTCTTACCAGCTGGGGCATGGTTCAGTTTGGTTACGCTGAAAATGTGGCAGAAATAATAGAACGCAGCAAGTTCGACCTGCTCTATATCGAAAACATATCCCTGGCGCTCGATTTTAAGATCATGATCCACACAGTGCGGATTATTTTTATGGGAAAAGGGAAATGATCTGTGCAGCCACCCTGTTATTCATGGCAAAACCGCCTGTTGAAATCACTACTTATTCCCCTCAGAATCTTGTCATTGCAGATTTTAGACGTTATTTTTGAGAAAATTCCATCCTTTTGAGAAAATTACTTCTCGCACTGCTCATCAATTGTTTCCTGCCAATCGCATATGCACAGCAACCTTACTGGCAACAACAGGTCAACTTCTCTATTAATGTTTCATTGAATGATAAAGAACGCAGCCTTGAAGGGTTTGAGAAAATAGAATACATCAATAACTCGCCTGATACATTAAAATTTATCTGGTTCCATATCTGGCCCAATGCCTACAAAAACGACAGGACGGCTTATAGTGATCATTTGCTGGAAAATGGTGATACAAAATTTTACTTCTCTAACCAGGAGGAAAAAGGATATATCAACCGGCTCGATTTTAAGGTAGATAATATTACTGCCGAAACAGAAGATCACCCGCAACATATTGATATAATTCGAGTGATACTTCCCACTCCACTTGCACCAGGAAAACAAGCGATCATTACAACGCCATTTCATGTTAAACTGCCCTACAATTTTTCTAGAGGCGGTTATGATGGAGAGACCTTTCAGGCAACACAATGGTATCCCAAACCGGCAGTATATGATCGCGCGGGCTGGCATCCTATGCCTTATCTTGATCAGGCTGAATTCTATAGTGAATTCGGAAATTATGAGGTAAGCATTACAGTTCCGGATAACTATGTAGTGGCAGCAACAGGAGAATTGCAGAATGCCAGTGAAAAAGAATGGCTGAAACAACGAGCCACCTATACCTGGGAGCCATTGAAAAAAAAGGTAAAAATAAAAGGAGTTACAAAATACATCAGGCAGGATTTCCCTCAATCTTCAGGCGCTATTAAGACGATCCTCTTCAAACAAAATAATATACATGATTTTGCATGGTTTGCAGATAAGCGTTTTGTGGTACAACAGGATACCTGCCTGCTGGCCTCCGGCAGACAGATAACTGTACAGGCTTATTATGCACCAGCCTATTCGTCTGCCTGGAAGAACAGCCTGAAAAGTGTAAAAGCCGCCATTCATCATTATTCAGAATTGGTGGGCGAGTATCCTTATAATGTCGTGAGTATAGTTCAGGGACCTGAAAGTTTTGGCGGCGGTATGGAATATCCAACAATAACAGTTATCTCTCCCGACCTCTCAGCTAAAGACCTTGACAATACCATCGTGCATGAAGTAGGTCATAACTGGTTTTATGGTATTCTTGCCAGCAATGAAAGAGATCATCCCTGGATGGATGAGGGCATCAATACCTTCTATGAGAATAAGTACAGCGAGGTAAAATATGGCCCGGTTTCGGGATCGGAGCGATCCAAATTTGAAACCACGGTGGTTGAAAAAAAGGACCAGCCCATTAGCACATCATCGGCGGCATTCAATGAAAAGAATTATTTTCTCAGCTCCTACTACAAAGCCGCTGCCTGGCTGCAATACCTTGAATCAGTTGTAGGCACAGACGCTTTTAATAAAGGTATGCAGGACTATTATCAACGTTGGCAGTTCCGCCATCCACAGCCAAATGATTTCCAGCAGGTGATGGAAGAAAGCACCGGTAAAGAGCTTGATAGTGTTTTTTCTTTTTTGGATAAAAAAGGATTGTTACCCACGCAGCAGCGAAAAGGGATACAGGTAGGCTTTTTGCCAAATCCAAAGACATATGAGCAATATCTTAAAAAACCGGCTAAAGATCTTTTGCTTATAGGGCCAGCGCTTGGGTTGAATAGTTATGACAAACTGATGATAGGAGGTCTTTTTACCAATATGAAACTTCCTCCCTCCCGTCTACAGTTCCTACTGGCGCCTATGTATGCAACCGGATCAAAGAAATTTACAGGCATCGGTTTTACAAACTATAGTTTTTATCCTGACAGGGTATTTGATAAAATTGATATCGGTGTGAGCGGCTCTGTGTTCTCCAAAGACAGGTATGAAGATACCAGTGGAAAAACATTTCTTTCCTTTCATAAGATCGTTCCCGGAATAAGACTGACCTTAAAAGAAAAAGAACCCCGCAGCACAGTACTTCGATACATTCAGTTCAAAACATACCTGATCGGCGAAGACCGGTTGAACTTTTATAACGATTCTGTCTTCACGCCAATCGATACAATAGTTACTTCACGATACAGGACCATTGAAGATAAAAGAACCCTTAACCAGCTATTGCTTGTATGGGAAAATTATCGCACACTTTATCCTTATCGCGCTGAATTAAAAACAGAACAGGGAAAGGGCTTTGTTCGTCTTGCTTTTACAGGCAACTATTTCTTTAATTATTCAAGTAATAAAGGAGGGGTTGATGTAAGACTATTCGCCGGGAAATTTCTATATACCAATAAAAATAAAGCTAACCCTTACCTGTATGGCCTCAACCTGTCTGCACCCAAAGGAAATCTTGACTATACCTACAGCGACTATTTCATAGGCAGGAATGATTACCCCTTCCGCGCAGACGGGATAAAATGGACAATCCCTTATCAGCAGGTAATGATACGTGATGGTGGCCTGAAGGTAAACACCGATGCACAGGGAAATGCCGGCTCTTCGGATGACTGGATCGCAGCCATCAACTTTGCTTTTGATCTGCCGGATAATGTGAACCCATTGAGTATACTGCCGTTCAGAATTCCTTTAAAAGTATTCGCAGATATTGGCACCTATGCCCAGCCATGGGAAAAAGGCGCTACAGGCGACCGGTTCCTGTTCGACGCAGGGGTACAGGTATCCCTGCTTAAACAACTCGTGAACATATACGTACCACTGGTTTACAGCAGTGTTTTCAAAGATTATTATCAATCACTATTGGAGAAAAAAGGACGTTTTTTCAAGAAGATCTCCTTCAGCATCGATATTTCAAAATTCAACAGCAAACGATTCACCAAAGATCTTCCATTCTGATATGTTGAGTAGTTCTCAAATAAGATATCTTGGCCGTGAAGAGATAGACGACGATAAATGGAATACCTGTATTGACCAGGCAGGTAATGGTCTTATATATGCTTATTCCTATTACCTTGATAAAATGGCAAGTCAATGGAGCGGGCTTGTACTTGGTGACTATTTATTCGTAATGCCTCTTACCTGGAATCGCAAATATGGTATCGCTTACCTGTATCAGCCTTTTTTAACCGCCCAGCTTGGCATATTTGGAAATGCTATTACTGCCGAAATAATGACCGGGTTCCTGCAGGCCATTCCATCACGGTTCCGTTACTGGGATTTCTATCTCAATCATAAGAATGTACTTCCTGCTGAAGGTTTCACTATGTATGAGCGAAGCAATTTTATCCTTAACCTTAATAAATCTTATGAAGATATCTATAAAGGGTACAGGGAAAATATCCAACGGAATATTCGCAAATCGACACAACTTGGTTGCATAAGCGATAAAAATTTTCCTGTTGACGCGGTAATAGAACTGGCAGTACAACAAATGAGAACTTATACAGAAGAATCAAAACAAAGTGTTGAAGATTTCAGGGAATTATACAAAGAGTTGTATGACAGGGGCAAAGCAATGACTTACGGTATCCGCTCAGCAGAAGGCAAACTCTTATCATCCTGTGTATTTTTCTTCTCACATAACAGGGCGTATTATATACTGGTGGGCAATCATCCCGATGGACGCACACTCGGGGCATCACATGCCCTGATCGATGCATTTATTAAAGACCATGCGGGGCGCGGTATTTTGCTTGATTTTGAAGGTTCCGATATCCGTAACCTCGCTTTTTTCTATAGTAGTTTTGGCAGCTCAGAAGAAAAGTTTGCCGGAATAAAACTGAATAAACTTCCTTTTTACCTCAAATGGTTAAAAAAATAAGCTCCTGTTAGTAGGCATTTTGCTCCATAAACTTTTCTGCGATTAACAGATCTACTGGCCGGGTTATTTTGATATTATTTTCATCCCCTTCCACCAGCGTTATCTTTAATCCATACGCTTCTACAACGGTTGCTTCGTCCGTGAATTTGTCTTTATAATCTATCTGGAAAGCCGGTAGTAATATTTTGCTATGAAACGTTTGCGGCGTTTGTACCAGCATAACCCTATTCCTGTCGATCGCTTCATTTCCTTCACCATTCACTAATCGTACACTATCCTTACTCATTATGACCGGTATCGCATTGCCGGTTTCCAGGGCCCTTTCATAACAGCGGTGGATCAGGTCGGTGCCAAGCATACACCGTACACCATCGTGCACGAAGATTATACATTCTTCTTCTATCGTTTCCAGTCCATTTTTTACCGACTGGAAACGGGTATCACCACCCGCTGTAATCCTGATACGGTCTTTATCAAAGTAGGCATCAATGATCTCCTGGCCCATATCAGTGTACTCCACCGGAAGAACCAATACAATATGCAAATCAGCATATGCCTCTAAAAAAGTTTTTAGGGTATAATAAAGAACCGGTTTGTTATTCAGTAGTAGAAATTGTTTGGGCAAACTCCCTCCCATCCTTTTCCCTGAACCTCCGGCGACAATAATTGCTATTTTTTTCATTCAATGATTTATCTACACAAATGTATGAATTGAAAAAACAATTTTAAACAAACCAATATCTTATAAAACAAATCCTTATTTAAAGAAGGTGGTTATCCTCATTAATAAAAAATAACAGAGATATCCAATTATTCCCCCGGCAGTATTCAACAGCAGGTCATCTACCTCGAAAACACCCAGCCCGGTGATCAATTGTGTCGTTTCAAACAATAGGCTGATCAAAAAAATAAATGGCATAAGCCGCCACCCTTTCCGCAACCAGGGAAACAAAAGCGGGAACAGTAACCCAAGTGGGATAAACCCAACTATATTTCCTCCGATGTTCTTATAGCTGTCATCCGTCTTTACCCTTTTGCCGGAAAATAACCTGATCGTGGCAAAAACCTCGAGATTGGCCTTTTTCCAGCGGCGCGCTATGTCTTGCCGGCTATTGCCATGCACCACCAGGGAGTTGAACGAAACAGCATTTTCCTTGAAAAGAATATACCTGGTAAGCACCAGTATGGTGGTGACAAGCATGATCCATAAAACAATTCTTCCCGATATATAGAGTGCTTTCATGACTGGGGCGTTTATACATTGACGATTTTTGATTTGTCCTCGGTTCTCAAATTAAAAATGCCTACAATCCCGTCGCTCTGCAATTCTAATCTGCAAACTGGCCCGTTTCATCTGCAAACACCCGTCACCAATCTATTTTCGTTAACGATAAATAGTAGATTTGAAGCATGAAGAAGAGACTGTTCCTGTTATTTGTCGGCTTCGCCTGTCTGTATTATCTCGTCCGCCTGGCCTACAATATGCCAGACATTATCCATAATAAAACAGGGTTGATAACACTACCGCAGGGACTGAAAGAATGGTCAGCTCATCTTGGAGACCTGGTATTCTTTTTCCTCTTTACGCTTATTCCTTACAGTATACTACACCGGTTCTATCCCGGTAAACAAATAGGATTGGCTATTCTGTTGATACTTATCAGCGTTCCCCTGCTCTTTTTTATTCGATACTGGATCGGTGAACTATCCCCTGCATTTGATCGTTTTCGCCCTGGTACTAACAGGCGCCTGGCAATTTTTTTCAGGAGCAACCTCTTTTACATTTGCATTTACACCGCTTTTGGCATCTCCTTTTATTTTATCCGTTATCTCTACTACAAAGAACTGCAGCAAAAAGAGCTGGTATTGCAAAACAGGCAATCCGAGCTTTCCTTTCTTCGTTCACAAATCAATCCTCATTTTCTTTTTAATAGTTTAAACAATATTTATTCACTCGTATACCTCCGGTCCGACAGATCACTTGAAGCCATTGCCGGTTTTTCTTCACTGTTGAGATATATGCTGTATGATACTACCCAAGACGTATCACTTGAGAAAGAAGTAATGTATATCCGAAAGTATATTGAATTACAAAAACTACGTTATGAACACGAATTAAATACAGAATTGGAAACAAAAGGGAATTTAACCAGCGCTACTATTCCCCCGTTATTGCTGATCCCTTTTGTAGAAAATGCCTTTAAGCATGGCGAGATCACAGCTGGCATTATCATCAGGGTATCTACAACGGGTAAACAAATCCAGTTCTTTTGCCGTAATAAACCCTCCATAGCGGAAAAAGACAATACGGGTGGAATAGGTCTGCAAAACGTGAAACGAAGACTTGAGTTGTTATACAGGGACAGGCATACCCTTGATATAGGAGATACGCAGGAATTTTACACCGTCAAACTGGAAATGAACCATGAATGAAGAAACCCCGATCAGGTGTGTCGTAGTTGACGACGAGCACCTGGCAGTAAAATTAATAGCAGATTACGTTTCAAAAACACCGGGCCTTTCCCTGGTATTACAAACCACGAAAGTGACGGATGCATTGCCATTGGTACAGCAAGGCGGAGTTGATTTGCTGTTTTTAGATATCCAGATGCCGGAAATAAATGGCATACAGTTTATGAAGATCATTGGCAGCAGTTGCAAAGTAATACTTACAACAGCTTATGAAAATTATGCGGTGGAAAGTTATGAACACGATATTGTGGACTATCTTTTAAAACCAATAACCTTTGACCGGTTTCTTTTAGCCATTAAAAAAACAAGACAACGGCTTGCTCAAAATCCTGCTGATAAAAAACCGCCTGACTATATCTTCATAAAAGTTTCCCATCGTATCCAACGGGTAGACCTTGTTGATATCCACTATATCGAAGCATTGAAGGATTATATTGCTATATATACAAAAGATGCGAAGATCCTGACCCTTGAAAGCATGAAGAACATGGAAGGGTTATTACCCGGAGAACAATTTACCAGGATACACAAATCGTATATTATCAATAAAAAGAAAATAAACTTTTTGAGCCGGAACAAAATCGTGGTCAACAATGTTTACTTACCTGTCGGAGAAACCTATCGTGAAAAACTGATGCAGGAGCTGGGTTTATAGAAGAGTATTTGAGCTCTCTTATCAAAACAGCTTATCATTTATAGATAGCAACCTTATTCTCTCCCCCGCTGGATATTTCCCCGCGGTACATGCCTTCACTATTAAACACAAGAGCTGTATTACCTGCCGCATCCACCCCGATCATACCACCCTCACCCCCTATCTTCATCAGCTTATCATGCACTACCATCTTCATCGCCTCTTCGAGATTCAGTCCTTTATACTCCATCAGACAACTGACATCATATGCAGCTACCGCCCTGATGAACATTTCACCATGTCCCGTGCAACTGATCGCGCAGGTATGATTATTGGCATACGTACCCGCTCCAATAACAGAACTATCTCCTACCCGTCCCCATTGTTTATTGGTCATACCGCCCGTGCTGGTAGCCGCCGCAACATTCCCTTCAACATCGCGGGCCGCAGCTCCTACGGTTCCGAATTTTTTATCTTTTAATGAGATATTATGGTCCAGGGAAATCGCATCGCTGTTTTGTACCTGCTTCCATTGGTCGTATCTGAACTGCGAAAAGAAGTACTCATCGGGCGCTGTCTTTGTGCCTATACTTTTTGCAAAATCATTTGCCCCTTGTCCATTCAGCATGACATGCGGGCTTTTGGTCATTACGGCATAAGCCAATTCTACCGGGTTAGCGATATTTCTGACAGCACTGACAGCACCAGCCATTAATGACTTCCCATCCATAATGGACGCATCCATTTCCTGAATCCCGTTTTTACCATACACTGATCCCCTGCCAGCATTAAAAAGTACATTATTTTCCAGTGATATGACTGAAGCCAGTACCGCATTTATTGCCGTGCCACCAGCCTCCAGCACCTTACGTCCTGCATCCAGCGCATCAGTTAAAGCGTTCCTGTAACCTGCTTCCAGGGCTTCCGTCATATCTTCTTTCAGAATGGTGCCTGCTCCCCCATGAATAACAAGACTGTACTTTGACATAAGTGGTAGTGGGTATTTTTTCAACTTCGAAATTAGCTATTTTGTAGGCCATTCATTCTACCTTTTTCAGGATGTTCAAACGTAAACTAAAAAATGCGGACTGGCTGGTTATTGCAGCCAACCTTATCCCTGTGTATGGAGTGATTTTCCTGGGCTGGAACCCGGTAGAAGCATTTATCGTGTATGCATTGGAAACCTTATTGGTGGGCATGCTTACCGTGCTAAAATTACTGGTTGTTACCATCTACAGGAAAAAAGATACCTGGTATAATCAGGGCACTTCACAGGAAGTAAGCGGTTTTTTCTTTATTTTCTTTTTTATAATGCATTTTGGTTTGTTTGCCGCTGTGCAAACAGCCATATTCTCACAGTCCGCGAACATCACTCCTCCAGGTAGTGGATTATTGCATTTCTTTTTCCATTGGTATGAATATATCAACAGGGATATCGGCTACATGCTCAGCGCTTTTGTAATAAGTTACCTGGTCAGGAGCTTTGTGCCCTTTATCGTTAGTGGTGAATATAAAAGAATATCAATGATGCGGCTGATGTTTCAGCCATACGGAAGAATATTCATACAGCAACTGACAGTAATAGCGGGAAGCATGTTTCTTGCGCTTGGCGTGGGCAAAGGATTTGTACTTGTGTTTGCACTGGTCAAGATCCTGTTCGAAGTTTTTTTTGATATGGATAATGTCATTCGCAAAAGCGTGACTGAGATGGAAAAACAATCAGCGAAGAAGTAACTCGCATTCATGTAATAATTTTATACTGTCGATAGCAACAGTACCTACCTCTTCGCACACCAACCCTCCTGCAATATTCGCCATCTCAGCCATCAGTCTTACGTCTTTTGTAAGAACATATACAAGTGAAGCAACAGCTATTACTGTATCACCGGCGCCCGATACATCGGCCACATTACGGATATGCGATGGAATAATAGCAGCATCCTTTTCCCGCTGATAAAAAACTCCTTTTTCTGAAAGCGTAATAAACGACGTACTATGTAGTAATTGTTCCTTGAGTTTTTCGTGAATGCTGATCAGTTCCTTTTCACCAATAGTGTCCAGCAACAGGTTTAATGCGTCTCTTACCTCATGCAGGTTCGGTTTGAATATATCCACACCGGTATATGCAAAGAAGTTCTTTCTTTTGGGATCCACAGTAGTGACCACTCCCTTTTTTTTACAAACCGCGATCACCTCCGCAATGACTTTAGCCGTAAGCACCCCTTTATTATAATCTTCAAAAATGAGCACATCCGGTTTTTGCTCTTCCAGGAATGCCGTTACTTTATCAATTATCCTTTTAGTATCGGCAGTATTCAGGTCGTGTACCACCTCCGCATCCAGGCGCATCATTTGCTGGTTGCGGCTGATGATCCTTGTTTTGTTAGTCGTAATTCGATCATCACTTTTAATTAAATACCCGCTTTGAATATTATTGCCAATAAAAAGTGATTCCAGTTTAGCAGCTTCCTCATCATTTCCCGTTACGCTAATAACAAAAACCTCTGCACCAAGTGACCGGCAGTTTAACGCTACATTGCCCGCTCCGCCTATCCTGTCCTCTTTTTTATTTAGCGATACGATGGGCACCGGTGCTTCAGGAGAAATGCGTTCTACTCCGCCCCATACATAACTATCGAGCATGACATCCCCTATCACACCCACCTTCAACTGTTTAAACTGCTCGAATAATTTTTTAAAATCGTTCATACGTTCTTACTGTAAAACTATTTTTTTTGACGGGATATCGCCAGGTAATAAAGAGGCACTCCCAGTAATACGATAACAAGACCCGGCCAGGTGAACTCTGGTTTGTAAATAATTAGCAGGATACAGAATGCAGCACCCATAAGTATATAAAGAATCGGGAGAACCGGGTAGCCAAAAGCCTTATATGGCCGCTCCAGGTCAGGTCTTTTTTTCCTTAGAATAAAAATCCCGATAATCGTAAGCATATAAAACAATACAACCACAAATGAGATCATATCCAGTAACTGTCCATATTGCCCACTCAGGCTCCAGGCGCAGGCTACCAGACATTGCACCCATAATGCAAACTGCGGAACAGCGTGTTTGTTCAGCTCCCCGACTTTTTTAAAGAATAAACCGTCCTTTGCCATAGTATAATATACCCTGGCACCGGCAAGGATCAACCCATTATTACAACCGAACGTGGAAACCATGATCAATGCGGCGATCAGTATAGTGCCAAATGATGGAAATATCTTATTTGCCGCAGCAATAGCTACCCTGTCATCTGTAGGAAAAGCCAGTTCCTGCAGGGGCATTACATTCAGGTACATCAGGTTGGCAGATACATAAATGATCGTTACGATCAATGTGCCCAGAAACAAACTTAACCCGATATTCTTTTTGGGGTTCTTCATTTCACCTGCAATAAAAGTCACGTTATTCCAGGCATCACTGCTGAAAATAGAACCTACCATAGCAGCCGCGATAGCGCCCATTAAAGCGGCTCCGCCTATGCCATGCCAACTACCATCCTGGACAAATTTTCCAGCGGCATCTGTTTCGGGCTGCATCGCCGTGAAACCGGTTTTCCAGTTCTCAGCCCAGAAACTGTCTTTCACCAGTACAAACCCAAATACAATCAGTCCAAATAATGCAAGTAGTTTGGCAGAAGTAAATACTGTCTGAATGAGTTTGCCTTCTTTTACTCCTCTTGAATTAATATAGGTCAACAGGCAGATAATCGTTATAGCGACGAGCTGACCTGAATAAACTTTTATTATACCCGCGTCAAACAGGAAATAATTATTACCCAATTCCGGTACCAGGTAGGCCAGGAATTTTGAGAAAGCTACCCCTACAGCGGCAATAGTAGCCGTTTGAATAACGGCAAAAAAACTCCAGCCATATAAAAACCCCATCAATGGGTTGTAGGCTTCTTTCAGGTAAACGTATTGACCTCCGGCTTTAGGAAACATTCCACTCAGCTCACCATAACTAAGCGCTGCGCTAAGTGTCATAAACCCGGTAATAAGCCAGACCGCAATCAGCCATCCGGCACTACCTGTATATCTTGTTATATCGGCACTTACAATAAAAATACCTGATCCTATCATTGATCCGGCTACGATCATTGTACCATCAAACAGGCCCAGGGTAGGCTTAAAATGTGCTTGCTGTTCTGCCATGAAGAGTTGGTTTTCCTGTCAAGATAAGTAATTCATTCCACTTTATACAGTGGTGGCCGGGGGAGATCGCCGGATTCGACAGGCCAGACATTCTTTTCTAATTACTATTTCTTTTTGTTGTATTCTTCATTCAGGCCTTTTATTACATCACCTGTAATATTATAGGCATCGTCCTTGAAGTAGATAAATCCTGGATCATATACCAGTATATAGGAGTAGTATTTGGATTTATTATATATTTTCAGGAAATCCTCGATCTTCTTTTTGATATTGAGATTGCGGGTCATTACAAAACTCTGGTATTCCTGGTCCAGCAATTGTTTCTGGCTTTTTAACCTGTCCTGTAATTGAAGTAATTCCATCTGCCCTCTTTCATATTCCTCTTTGGTAAGTGTTGGCGACTTGGTCTTTTCATTAAGCTCATTCACTTTTTTTCTGTATGTTATATCCAATTGATTGAGGCTGGTAGAATACTCTTCTTCTTTTTTTGTCTGTTCCGCTTTTACTTCTTTCACCATCTCCCAATTGCTTTCGATTGAGTCCATATCAAGATAAGCAATGCGGAATGGTCGATTATTCTGTGATGAATCACTGGAAGAAATAGCTGGGCCCGCTTCAACTTTTCCTTTTGTGTTCAAATGGGAATAGAGCAGGTATCCTGCAGCGGCAGTCAATAAAATATTCCAAACCAGCAACACATTCTTCATGATTTTCTTTTTTGCAAGTTAATGATGATCAAGACGGCAAATATAAGGAACGACACGGATTATATGCTAATTAGGGGGCTGGGAACGCGGCCCCTAACTTCTTTTTAACAGTTAATACATAACCCCGCCTCTATTGCCTTTAATGCACAGGATAAGTGATTAATTCACAGTCAGCCACAAAAAAAGGAGCAGATTGCTCTGCTCCTTGCTATTTGTCAAATTCTTTGATCCGTATTATTCCTCCTCATCAAACGCCATTGCTTCCCTGGTGGTTTGCAGCAATTCATATTCTTCCTTGCTACCAACGATCATGTTCTCAAATTCACGCAATCCTGTACCAGCCGGGATTGGGTGTCCTGTGATCACATTCTCTTTCAATCCAAGCATATCGTCTGTCTTACCATGGATCGCCGCAGATGAAAGTACCTTGGTCGTTTCCTGGAAGGACGCCGCAGATATCCAGCTTTGTACACCCAGTGATGCCTTGGTAATACCCAGCAGGGTCGGAGCTGAAGTCGCTGGTTTCGCATCACGATACTCAACCAGTTTCTTGTCGTTACGACGCAATACAGAGTTTTCTTCTCTTACTTCACGAAGACTGATGATCTGACCTGCGCGGAGCTTTCCTGATTCTCCCGCTTCGGTTACCACTTTCTTATCGAAGATATAATCGTTCTCTTCTACGAACTCAAATTTATCTACTGAATCATCTTCAAGGAACTTGGTATCACCTGGATCAACGATACTTACTTTACGCATCATCTGGCGAACGATCACCTCAATGTGTTTATCATTGATCTTCACGCCCTGCAAACGATACACTTCCTGGATCTCATTCACCACGTACTGTTGTACCGCAAATGGTCCCTGGATAGATAAGATATCCTGTGGTGATGTTTGTCCATCAGAAAGCGGCCAGCCGGCTTTCACGAAGTCACCATCCTGTGCAAGGATCTGTCTTGTCAGTGGCACCAGGTATTTTTTCTGAACACCATCTTTTGCTTCAATAATGATCTCACGGTTACCCCTCTTGATCGCTCCCATTGTCACTACACCATCGATCTCGGAAACTACAGCTGGATTGCTTGGGTTTCTTGCTTCAAACAGTTCGGTAACACGTGGAAGACCCCCGGTGATATCCCTTAACTTTCCTAATACCCTTGGAATTTTCACCAATACCTGTCCGGCTTTGATCTCTGTGCCTTCATCCATCATGATATGGCTACCAGTAGGCAGGTTGTATGATTTGATTTCTTTTCCTTCCAATACGATTGAAGGGATTTTTGTCTTATCGCGGGTTTCAATAACAACCTTCTCCCTGTGACCTGTTTGCTCATCCGCTTCTTCACGGTATGTTACACCTTCGATCACATTCTCAAACTTCAATGCACCATTGATTTCAGCAACGATAACGTTGTTATAAGGATCCCATGTGCAGATCACATCTCCTTTACTTACTTTCTGCCCGTCTTTCACGTTCAGCGTAGCACCGTAAGGAATATTATTCGTTATCAGTAAGCGGTCGTTCTTCGTATCAATGATCCTAACCTCACCCGTACGGCCGATGACCACCGGTACTTTATCTCCATCATTATTTTCTGTAATAACAGAACGCAGACCATCAAACTGGATTGTACCATCGAATTTCGCAAGCAAAGTAGAATCAACAGCAGCAGAACCAGCCACACCACCCACGTGGAACGTACGCAATGTCAACTGTGTACCAGGCTCACCGATTGATTGCGCGGCGATGATACCCACTGCATCTCCTTTCTGAGCGAGGATACCGGATGCAAGGTTCTTACCATAACATTTTACGCAACATCCGCGTTTGCTTTCGCAGGTCAGCACCGAACGTATTTCAACTGTTTCGATACCTGCTTCTTCTATCTTCCTGGCAATATCTTCTGAAATAGCTTCACCGGCTCCTACGATCAATACTTCACTTACAGGGTTGTATACATCATGTAATGATGTTCTGCCCTGGATCCTGTCAGACAGGTTCTCAATAACATCTTCATTATCCTTCAATGCTGAGGTAGCGATACCACGCAATGTGCCGCAGTCTTCTTCTGTGATCACCACATCCTGTGCAACGTCCACCAGGCGACGGGTCAGGTAACCTGCATCGGCCGTTTTAAGCGCCGTATCCGCAAGACCTTTACGTGCACCGTGCGTAGAGATAAAGTAATCCAATACATTCAGTCCGCCTTTGAAGTTGGACAGGATCGGATTCTCAATGATCTCAGATCCGCTTGATCCGGATTTTCTTGGCTTTGCCATCAATCCCCGGATACCTGCCAGCTGTTTGATCTGCTGTTTGGAACCACGCGCACCGGAGTCAAGCATCATATAAACGGAATTGAATCCTTGTTTATCTGTGCTCAATTCACGGATCAGGGTTTCAGTGATCCTCGTATCAACACGGCTCCAGATGTCAACGATCTGGTTGTATCGTTCGTTATTGGTGATCAGACCCATGTTGTAGTTGTCCCACACTTCATCTACTTCACCTTTTGCATTCTCCAGCAATTCTCCTTTGATATCAGGTATGATCAGGTCATTAATACTAAATGACAAACCACCCTGGAACGCTGTGCGGAAACCTAACTGTTTAATATCATCCAGGAATTTCGCCGTTTTCGGCACATTCGTGATCTCGATGATATCACCGATGATCTCCCGGAGATTCTTTTTAGTCAGCAGGGCATTTACAAATCCTACTTCAGCTGGTACGTGTTGATTGAAAATAACACGTCCTACTGTTGTTTCGATTAATTTATGCTCAAGCAGGCCATCGTTGTTACGGATGTTCGCTTTTACTTTGATCCACGCGTGCAGATCAATTACTTTTTCATTATACGCAATGATCACTTCTTCCGCCGAATAGAAAGCCTTGCCTTCTCCACGGATCGTTTCATCCGCATTGGTCCTTTTACCCTTTGTGATATAATACAGACCCAATACCATGTCCTGGGAAGGAAGGGTAATAGGTGTACCATTCTGCGGGTTAAGGATATTATGCGAAGCAAG
>CAZGSG010000090.1:0-20302 GCA_964528095.1 uncultured Terrimonas sp. | reverse complement strand
AACAAATTCCAGCCGGGACGGGATGTCGTACAACGGGTATATCGAAGAAGGTCCTTCCACAGGAAAAAAGGCATTTTGATCTCACAATGAACCAGTTCGGCGATTCTTTTTTGGCAGACACCTTATAATAGGACGCTCTGTAAATTAAAACTTAACTTGCTGTTGAATAATCAGCTGCCTGGAAAAGTTGGTAAACCTATTATTCAACAATGACCCCTACTAACAACGATCTGTTTTATACCAGGCTACCTGTAAATGAGCTTACCCTGAGTGATTTGCTTACCGAGGATCATTTGTTTTATAAAATCCCTGAAAACTGGTTCGTTGTAATTACTGATGTTAAAAACTCAACGCCTGCATTAAAACAGGGACTTCACGAGACGGTAAACCTGGTGGCTACAGGAAGCATTGTTGCCGTACTGAACCTTGCTTATAAAGCCAATATAGCGGTTCCCTTTTTCTTTGGAGGAGACGGTGCTACATTCATAATCCCTCCTTCTCTGCTGCAGGCAACATTGCACGCACTAAATCTTCATCGGGATAACACACTTTCCAGTTTTGATCTTGATCTGCGTGTTGGAAGTGTTCCTGTTGCCGAAATATATGATCAATCGCACGAACTCAATATCAGCAAACTCAAAACTTCTGTTACTTTTTCGATACCTGTTCTCCTGGGTTATGGGCTTATGTATGCAGAGCAAAAGATCAAAGGCCCTGATTATGCCTTAAATCCCATACAGATTACAGGTGATGAACTGGATCTGAGTGGAATGCAATGCAGGTGGGACCGGATCAAGCCGCCTGCAGAAAATTATGAGGTAGTCAGTTTGCTGGTAATAGCGAAGCAAGGCATAAAACAAGCACATGCTTTTAAACAGGTAATCGACCAGGTAGACAGGATATACGGTGCGCCACAACAACGAAAGCCCATTACCGTAGCCAAATTGAAAATGAAAGCGACCTGGGCTAAAATCGGGCTGGAGATGAAAACAAAAATGGGAAGCTTTGATCTTTTTTATCTCTTGCGTAACTGGAGTACTGCCCTGATGGCTCCTTTGTACTTCCGAACGAAAAAAGGAAAAACCTATTTGGACAGTCTTGTAAATATGGCCGACACCCTGGTCATAGATGGAAAAATCAATACAGTGATGACAGGAACAGCGGTACAGCGAGCGGCATTACAGGTAGCCCTGGATAAACTCGAAGCAGAAGGAAGCATACTATATGGACTTTTCGTAAGCAATGAGTCGGTGATGTCCTGTTATGTAAGAAATATGCAGGACCGTCACGTACATTTTGTTGATGGTGCAGAAGGCGGTTATACCAACGCGGCTGGAATATTAAAAAAGAAAATTACACTTTCTGATGTGAATGTATAAGCAGCAGGCGGAAGAATTATTTCTACCGCAAAAGAATCGAGTAAATGGATTTCGTATATTTATAATTATTAAAAAATATTAGCATGGCAGCAAGCATAACCGGAATTGGAGGATTTTTCTTCCGTTCAAAAGATCCGAAATCAATGGGCGAATGGTATGAAAAATATTTTGGCATCAACTCAATGAAGACCGGTTATATATGGAAACAGGAAGCGGGCCCAACCGTATTTGCTCCTTTCCCGAAGGATACAGATTATTTTGGTGATACACAACAACAATTCATGCTTAATTTCCGTGTAAGTAACCTCGAAGAGTTGCTGGCTGACCTAAAAGAAGCCGGTGTGAAGATCGATGAGAAACGAATGGAAGAGAGTTTTGGCAAATTCGCCTGGGTTTATGATCCCGAAGGCAATAAGATTGAATTGTGGGAACCATCCGAGGGGTAAGCCAGTAAAAATTGGATCTAGCATTCGATATCCTTATTTTCCTCGTTGCAGCTACCTGTCACCTATACAAATGGCAGAATACCATATGCTCATCATCTCTCCTAATGAACATTCCGATTATTAAAAATCGGAATACACTGTGGGTCGCAGGAATACGATGTCAATATGCGAGACATTGTTTTGATATTCGGGCATTGCAGATAGTTTTTTCCACCGGGGATCTGAACCGAAAGTTTTCCAATGCATGTCCCTGTCTGTTTTATTTTCAAAACTAGTCATATACATAAGGTTGGGCATACGATTACCGCTCACAACAGCGCCATAAAATATTGCATTAAACCCAAGTTGTTTAAAAAGCTCAACCTCTCCCCCTTTGTTGAACATATCTACTTTATTCAGGTGATCTTTTTCCGAAGCACTTTCATAACTCCGCAATTCATAGACCCGTTCATTCAAAGGCGATCTGAGAGCAGGAAATGTTAATCCCGGCGCCATTGGAAACGCATTGAGTAATATGGATTCGATGCGATTAAAGGCAGGAGTTTTATAAGCCGCATTGATATAGGAAGAACCCGTTGTCTTGAATGTTTCATCTTTTGCCAGTACGGCAGGAAGTTTTTGAAATTGCTCAAACGATTTGAAAGAAATTAATACAAAAACCTTTTTATCGTCCAGGGTATCATTTCCAATTACTTTAAACACACCTATTTTAGCAAATCCAGCCCTGTGCAGGGCCGGCAAGAACGCCTGCTGAAGGTATTCATCCAATATTCTTTCCTGCATGCTGTCTTTGAAATGATAAATTCTGATCTCGTATAAAGAAGCACGGCCGGGCTCAGTGGACGCGTTGGCTTGCATTGAACTCAAGGCAAAATAGCAGATAAAAAATAAGCTATAGCGAAGTAGTATTTTTTTTTCCAAAAGAAGTATAATTAAAAGTTAAGAAACGCTTCTGACACTAAGTTATTTGATTTTATTTATACTGTACAGATTTGGTAAAAGGCATCGCCGTATATATTTACTCATTTTATCCGGCTGTATTATTTATTCCGGCATATTTCCTGCTGAAAGGAATACAAATGTTAGTCTAAAAAATAATATCTTTCAACGCCTGAATAAAGTTCAAACGAAATGGAGAAGAAATATAATTTTGATCAGCATCATGTTTGGAAAACGAAAGACGGTCATTCACCGGTTTCTGTTTTTTTAAATTCAATCTATCCGATCTCTTCGGAAGCAACCAGTCTTCTTGATAAAGGGACTTTTCCACTCGTGCTTAACAAAGGAAAATTTCTTGTGAAGCCTAACCAGGAAGAGAAATTTCTGTACCTCGTATTGAAAGGTGTGGTACGTGCTTATATAAAGGAAGATGGAAAAGAGATTACCACCTGGATAGATGAAGAAAACGAAATAATAGGTTCTGCGCGTAGCCTGGGGCTACCCTCGCCTCCCTCAGAATACCTGCAGGCGATTGAACATTGTTCACTCGTAGCGATACCGTATGAACTGGTTGAGTATTTATATGCCAATTTTATTGAAACCAATGTAATAGGAAGATTGCTGCTGGAAGATAATTACAGGGGTGCTGAAGAAAGAGCTTATATCTGCAGGATACCTTCTGCAGAGAAACGATATAAACGATTGATCGAGATGCGCCCGGGACTTGTAAACAGGATTCCCTTAAAATACATCGCATCTTACCTGGGCATGACTAATGAGACGATCAGCCGTATCCGCAGAAGTATTATGACCAGCAGTAAATAAGGAGAAAAATAATAACGCTGGTTAGATATTATTTCGGTTTGACATTTTCAGAAACCGGCTTATCAGAAAGACTGATGCCAGCGTTAGACCAATTATCAACCCCAGCCACATGCCGGCGGCGCCCATTTTTCCATTAAAAGCAAGCAGGTAGCCCATGGGTAAACCAATTCCCCAATAAGCTATCCCAATCAGGATGGTGGGAACCTTTACATCTTTAATGCCTCGCAATAATCCTGCGCCGATGGCCTGCGTGCTGTCTGATAGCTGGAATACGGCGGCGAACAACAATAACAATGCAGACATTTCCAGTACTGCTGCATCGTCGTTAAAAAATTTTGGTAGCTGGTGACGGAATACAGCAAACATGATAGCACAGAAAATACCATAACAACAGGCGGTAAGCAAAGTACTTTTTCCAATGACAGCAATTTTACTCCAATTGCTACGTCCATATGCATTGCTTACCCTAATTGAGCCCGCCTGCGCAAGACCCATAGAAACCATAAAAGTAAAAGATGCGCAACTGATCGCAATCTGTTGTGCAGCTTGCGCTACTGCGCTTATCGTGCCGATAATGATACCAGATACAGCAAAAGCCCCCGCCTCCATCCCGACCTGCAGGCTGCTGGGTACGCCGATATGAAGTAATTCTTTTAGAGTAGCCCGGCGAACCTTCCACTGTCGCTTGCGAACTGCTATGTACTTTCTAAATGTGCCATGTTTTAAAACAATAAGCGCAAACACCAGGAATAAGAGCATACGAGTAATAAGTGTAGCCCATCCCGCGCCTGCAAGTTCTAGCCGGGGAAAGCCGGCATTCCCGTAAATCAATAACCAGTTGAGCAGTATATTAACAGGCATTGCGGCCAACGAAAGCAACATGGCCGTTTTAGTAAATTCCAGCCCGTCCGAAAATTGCTTCAATGTCATGAAAAGCAACATGGGAATAATAGATAAACCCATTAGCCGGAGAAAAGGTAGCGCTAACTGAACTACTTCCGGATCCTGTCCCAGGTAATTTAATACAGGAGCACCCGCCATTAACAGAAACGAAATGATTAAAGCGGTAATGGAGCAAAGAACAAAACCATTAAAAAGATAATGAGAAACCTGTTGTGCATCCTGCCGGCCATGCGCCATAGAAACCATTTGTGATACTGAAATGGTCATACCGATACCTAATACAAAGGGGATATTCATTACATTCACAACGAGGGAAGCTCCTGCAAGGTGTTTGTAACTAATTGCACCTACCATTGCTGCGTCAATGATATGGAGAGCCATCTGCGCAAGTTCTCCAATGATAATGGGTAAGGCTAATCGTATCGTTCTTCCTGCTTCCGCTCGCATCCTGTAATGATTAAAGGGGAGCAAAGGTAGGTAAGAAATAACAGTATTCAGGTTTTAAGGAATAACAACACATGTTGGTTTCAATAAATAACAAAGCTCTGTTTTTACAGGGCTTAATTAAACAATGTACTCAAACAGCCTTATTAATTCCACAAAGGCTTTTTTCCTGATGGCTTGACACCGCCCTTACTTTTATTGCCATATTGCAAATGCTGTCTGGAATCTCCTTTTGAAGTGAACTTGTTGAATGCTTTCTGATCAAAGGCCCTTATTGGATCCTCTGGTTTTATTACTGGTTGCCTTTTATCGTTTTCGTTTGTGGGCGAATCATTGCCAACGGTTGCTGGTGTTTGCGGGATCTTTTTTTCTTCTACCATTGTTTTTTTCGCAGATCTTGCTTTGCGTTTAACCGGGATAGAAGCTTTTGCCGTTTTTTTTACCGGGCTCTTTTTAGTAGCGACTTTTTTTGCTGACGCTTTTTTCCGTGGAGCGGCTTTTTTCTTTGTCGCAGTTTTCTTCGCTGCTTTCTTTTTCGGCGCAGGTACTTTAGCTCCTTTTTTTCTTGCTTCTGATAAACCAATTGCTATTGCCTGTTTGGGATTGGTGACTTTTTTCCCGGATTTACCACTCCGTAGTTTGCCTTTTTCCATCCGCGTCATAGCAGATTCTACTTTTTTTTGCGCGCCCTTTGAATATTTTGCCATGATATTTAATTTAATGGTTAGTAAGCCATAACTATAATCGTTAGATCGTATTTGAGATTGCCAAAAACCATACCAGCACATCTCCTCCATTAATTACACCAGGCCTATTATACCGGTGGGAATGGTGCGGATCAATAGAATTATGATGCCGGGCCGGTTAATGGGGTGAATATCGTTTTATTTATTGTTGATATATTTCCTCATATTGCCCCGCAACTCACCGGGATACAAAGAAATAGCGTTTCGTTATAATGATCGGTTATCATCGTTGCTGATAAGGGGTAAAAGACCTGTAAGGATAATATCTAAAGGAAGGATTTGTTGACACTATGATAATCCTCATAAAAGGGACCTGAGAATGACCCATCTTGTCTTATTTGCACAAAATAGAATTAATGAAAAAGATTGAAGTAAAACCAGTAGCGCTGTTGTCTGAAAAGACATTGTTTCAACGCGTATCTATTACCTTGTTATCCGTTTCCAAAATGAAATAAGAGGATTGCAATCTATCACTGCAGGAAAGCAATCCTGCTTATTTCCATTCCGCGTACGTACTGATCTTTTAAAGGATAGGATCCATCTTCCCATAGGGTTGGATGTGCATTGCTTGCAATGTAGAATACTTGAGGTTCTGCTGGAGTTGTGATAGTTGGTTTATTAAAGATAAATTGCCGGGCTGAAAATATGTTATCAGTTCAGTTTAATGAATAAGCGCAAACGGTCATTGTTACGGGTACATTTTCCCGTAGTATCACTTTATACATGTAAAATTTACTGTTCTTCCTGCGATTTAATTATCTAATTCGGCTGTGAAGAACCCAAGGTCTGACAAAATAAATGAAGGTGCAGTATAGTTCAGCAATGTGTTCTGAATGATACCCGATAACTCTTCTTTACTGATATTGAATGAAGATTTAATCAGGGAAAGTTTGTAAGAATCGATCTTAAAAAAAGCAAGACGGGCTGTTTGGGTTGTATGATCATCTACAAATTGAAATTCCTGGGCAATATGTGCCTGGTCATTGTAATAAGGCTTGTTCATAGAAAGGATATTAGTTTTTAGAGGTATTGGATCTTAATCTTAACGCAGGAGTTTTGGCAAAATTGTCTCCCCCCTGCAGATTCTTAAGACTGCCCTTTGCTAAGACGCACTGTTTCAGGAAGTTAAAAGGTGTGACTGGGGAAATGTCAGCCACCCGCATAGGATTCCGCCTTTACTATTTTCATTTTTCGGTCAAAATAGAAAAGCATTTTATACAAACGTCCGGGCATATTGCTCTTGTTATCTGCTGTTTTTCTGTCCGGATCAGGCTGGTATTTAAAATCCATGGACCATACCACTTCTTTATTGGCCGAAACTGCCGGTTTTAGTGCGCCATACTCGATCAGGAAGGTTGAAACATTAATACCGAGTTTGTTGAGCAGGTAATCCTGAATTTGTGCATGAGCGAATATAGTTGCAGACCGGTTAACCTGTGCCCCTGAAACGATGGGCATGAAGAGGAGTAAAAAAAGAAGGATGCGCATAAAGATAATTTTAGAATTACTCAATGAATATCCTCATGTGACTATACCTGAAGCTATAACTAAATATTGAAACGATACGCCCGGATTGATGAGCGGCTATTGATATAGATGACCGACAATTGTCGCTTTAAGAAGTGAAGGTTTGTTATTTCAACCGGATGTTGACCGGATCATTTTTTTCATTGATCAATATCGCCGCCTCCTTGAAAGAAGGCGCCCTAGTCAGTGGGAATTTATTATTACTAAACCCATATTTCTCTTTGGGGATGCCCAGGATATTTGTATCGATTTTTCCATTCCCGTTTTCATCTAAAAAAACCGCAATAGCATAGGTGCCGGAAGGAACAGCGGGAAAATAAATTATTTGCTCAGTTGTACCGGAGACCGGTTCGATCTTGCTAAAAACAGCATTGGTCTTTTTGCGTAGATCTTCTGCTGTCTTATACCAGCCGATATAAAAATTTCCTTTTTTATTGTCAATATTGGTAATAATAACTGCCTGCCGTGTATCCTGTGGAGGCCCTGTTATGGATAAACAAATGATCAGGAAAAAATTGATCAGGGAGTAGTGATTTAAAAACATAATAAATCAGGATTACCATTCATGAATAAATGCCATTTTTATTCCTTCCAAAGTCTGGCGCCACCCCGGATACCGTCTTTATTGGTGACAATTGTAATATCCTTGTCGAGTGGAAAGGTTATTTTTTTTGCATTTCCACCTCCCAGGTATAAATGATCATAATTAAAAACCGTTTTAATAACAGTTAATACTTTCATCATTCTTTTATTCCACTTCTCCTCTCCCTCTTCTTCCAGTTCTTTCTCCCCGATATACTGATCATAGGTCCGGTCTTTTGAAACAGGATGATGTGCCAGTTCAAGATGAGGTAAAAGACGACCATCTTCTAAAAATGCAGTACCGAAACCCGTTCCCAGGGTTACGACAATTTCAAATCCCTTACCGGCGGCAACACCCAAACCCTGCATATCTGCATCATTCACAACCCTGGCAGGCTTCCCCAGTAAGGAAGTAAGCCGTTCTTCAAGAGGGAAGTCCGCCCAAAACTCAGTACCTAAATTCGGTGCGGTTTTCACCACTCCTTTTTTGATATACCCGGGAAAACCAGCAGAGATCTTATCGTATTCTCCAAGATTTATTTGTAATTGCCGGATGGCTGCAAGTAAATTTTCAGGATTTGCAGGAGAAGGCGTTTCTACTTTATTATATGCTGTTAACAGCTCTCCCTCTTCATTAAGTAAAGCCGCTTTAATGTGTGAACCGCCTATATCGATAGAAAGTATCTTTTGTTCCATATGTTCTATGTATTGCGAGGATCTTATTTACCAAAATTATTACTACTTACACCAAAATGGTGCTAAATATTTTCATCAATCAGTATTGACCGTGCCGGGATTATGTCCATTCACTCCCTGGGGTCATAGTAATAAGCCTGTAAAAGCATAGGAAACCGTTTAATTTTGATGTTTTTTTATTCGGAACGCATAGCTCGTTTTGAATTTTGCAATATTGCACGCCAACTGCATTGACAAGCTAATTTGCAGTATTTTTGACATTCACTTATCTGAATATTTATTAATAGCTATGAATGAGCTGCTGAAGGACCTGGCCAACTCACTTGAGGGAGAATTTTATTTTGACAAAACCATGCGCACGCTGTATGCTACCGATGCATCAGCATATCGTGAAATGCCGATGGCGGTGGCCATTCCTTCGACTATCGAAGACATCAGGAAACTAATCAGCTTTGCGGGTAAAAACAAAACCTCGCTGGTACCACGTACTGCAGGCACTTCACTGGCAGGTCAGGTGGTAGGCAATGGAATTATAGTCGATGTATCAAAGAATTTCAGGGAGATCCTTGAATTGAACACGGAAAAGAACTGGGTACGGGTACAACCAGGTGTGATCAGGGATGAACTGAACCTTTTTTTAAAGCCATATGGCCTATTTTTTGGCCCGGAAACATCTACCGCCAACAGGGCGATGATCGGAGGTATGGTGGGTAATAACAGCTGTGGATCAAACTCGGTGGTATACAGAAGTACCCGGGAGCATTTACTGGAAATAAAAGCACTCCTGAGCGATGGTAGCGAGGCGGTATTTAAAACCGTCGGCCTTGATGAGTTTCATCAGCGATGTGAGGGCGATTCGCTAGAGGCGCGCATATATAAAACCACCCGGCGCTTGTTGAGTGACTATGAAAACCAGACAGAGATCAGGAAAGAATTTCCAAAGAAAACCGTTGAAAGAAGAAATACGGGATATGCTGTTGACCTGTTACTGGAAACGGCTCCGTTTACCGCCGGCGGGCCTGATTTTAATTTTTGCGCTCTTATAGCAGGTTCTGAAGGAACACTGGCTTTTATAACGGAGATCAAATTGAATGTAGTACCGCTACCTCCTAAAAACACGGGTTTGCTTTGCGTGCATTTCAATTCTGTTGACGAAGCGCTGCGGGCCAATCTCATCGCGGTCAAATATGCAATCAGCGCGAGCGAGCTGATCGATCATTATATTTTAGAATGTACAAAGAATAATATCGAACAATTAAAGAACCGTTTTTTTGTACAGGGCGATCCGGGAGCCATACTGGTCATCGAGTTTGCCAGGCAAAGCAAAGAAGAAGTGGTGGCCGATGCATTACGCTGTGAGACCGAGATGAGAGAGGCAAGGCTTGGATATCATTATCCTTTACTATTCGGTGCTGACACAAAAAAAATCTGGACGCTCCGGAAAGCAGGACTCGGCTTGCTTAGCAATCTGCCCGGTGATGAAAAGGCAGTACCTGTTATTGAGGATACGGCAGTAGATGTGCAGGATCTGCCCGCATATATCGCAGACTTCAATGAGATACTGAAGAAATATGGACTGTATTCGGTGCACTATGCACATGCCGGTTCTGGTGAGATCCATTTACGTCCCATCATCAATTTGAAAACAGCTGAAGGTAACCAGCTATTCAGGAGTATTGCGGAAGAAATAGCTACCCTGGTAAAAAAATACGATGGTTCATTAAGTGGCGAGCACGGTGATGGACGGCTGCGTGGAGAATTCATCCAGCAAATGGTCGGCGATAAAAACTATCGCCTGCTGAAAGAGATAAAAAAAGCCTGGGACCCTTATACGATTTTTAATCCCAATAAGATCGTTGACACACCACCAATGAATACGATGTTGCGGTATACACCAGGGCAACAGACACCGGCATTTAAAACGATCTTCCGGTATAAGGACCAGGACGTATTACAACATGCGGAACAATGTAATGGCAGCGGTGATTGCCGTAAGACAGCGCTGAGTGGAGGCACCATGTGTCCATCTTATATGGCTACACGCAATGAGAAGGACACCACCAGGGCAAGGGCGAATATCCTTCGGGAATTCCTGACGCATTCAGATAAAGTGAACCGGTTTGATCATAAAGAGATCTATGAAGTAATGGATCTTTGTCTTAGCTGTAAGGGATGTAAATCTGAGTGCCCGAGTAATGTGGATGTTGCAAAATTAAAAGCAGAGTTCCTGCAACAATACTATGATGCCAATGGAGTGCCTTTTCGCTCCAAACTCATTGCATGGTATAGCGCCACTTCCGCTGCAGGAAGCATATGGCCGGGCCTCTACAATTTTGTAATGACCAACCCGGTTGTTAGTAAACTTGTAAAAAAAGCATCGGGCTTTGCAGTCGACCGCTCCATGCCTACCCTTCATCGGACAACGCTAAAGAAATGGATGAAGAAAAGGACCAGACCCGCCAACCTGCCTGTTCATAAAAAAGTATATCTTTTTTGTGATGAATTCACCAATTATAATGATACAGAGATCGGCATGAAAGCAGTACAACTGCTCGAAAGACTGGGATATGAAGTAGAAATTCCCGCGCATACTGAAAGCGGAAGGGCATGGTTATCCAAGGGACTATTAAGAAGCGCCAAGAAAATAGCGAATAAAAATATTTCGTTGCTCTACCCTCTTGTTACAGCTGATACCCCGCTCGTTGGCATTGAACCTTCAGCTATACTTACTTTTCGCGACGAATATATCGACCTGGCAGATGATGCTAATTTTGAAAAGGCAAAAACACTGGCCAAAAACGTGTTTATGCTGGATGAGTTCATTGCTGCTGAAATTACAAAAGGCGTGATCAGCAGAGAACTATTTACCAGCGAAAAAAAACAGATAAAACTGCATGGACATTGCCAGCAAAAAGCTTTATCGTCTACAGATCCATCAGCACAGCTATTGTCTTTTCCAGAAAATTATACGGTAGAGATCATTTCTTCCGGATGCTGCGGTATGGCTGGAAGTTTTGGTTATGAAAAAGAACACTATGACCTGTCGATGAAAGTGGGCGAGCTCGTTTTATTGCCTGCTGTAAGAAATGCATCTGCAGAAACGATCATTGCAGCACCCGGTACCAGTTGCCGTCACCAGATAAAGGACGGTACAGGGCGTAAGGCAAAACATCCTATCGAAATATTGTACGAAGCGTTGCGCTGAATTGATTGGTAAATAAATGAATAAATAATGAGTTCCAATGATCCCCTGCACGGTAAAACACTAGAGATGATCGTGACTCATCTTGTAGCACATATTGGATGGGAAGAATTGGGCCGCCGGATCCGGATCAATTGTTTCAATAGCGATCCCAGTGTAAAATCAAGTCTTACCTTTTTACGCAAAACACCCTGGGCCAGAAAAAAAGTGGAAGATCTTTATATATCCATTCTCCCTAAAAACTGACAGCACATAAAGAGAGCGGTAAAATGATTTACATAATACCTGCTGAGTTTTTCCATTGACATAAAAAATACACTTTACCCTTAAAAAATTAACTATGCTCCGGTCTATATTTTTGTTTTTCTTTTGTATGGGTTTCGTTTCTGTAAGCTCTGTTGCGCAGGACGCCCAAAACTTCCTGATCAAAGCAGGTAAGTTATTTGATAGTGAGACCGGCGAATTCAAGACTGGAATGGTGGTGCTTGTGACCGGTAATACCATCGAGTCGGTAAAGACAGAAAAAGAATTGACGGTCGCCGAGCGCAAGAAATATACATTGATCGATCTTTCAGCCTATACCGTATTGCCGGGTTTAATTGATTGTCATACACATCTGCTTTATAAAGAGATGATCTGGCCGGGCAATAATGAACCAAGTCTTGATATGGCCCGAACGCTTACCCTGGATGGGGATGCTTACAGAGCACTGTATGGAGCTGCCCGCGCCAAAGCCTACCTCGAAGCTGGGATTACTGCAGTGCAGGACCTGGGCAATTCCGGGCAATTCGGTGATATGGCTTTGCGGAAAGCGATTAATGAAGGCTTATTACCCGGGCCCAGAATGCGTTGTTCTGGTCCGGGACTGTCTACAGAAGGCGGTCAGCTCCCACGCACGATCTATAAACACCAGGACCTGGTAAAAGATGAGTACAGGATCGTGAAAAGCACTGATGATGCCATACAGGCGGTGCGGGAAAATATAAACCAGGGTGCAAGCGTGATCAAGATCTTTGCGAACAATACACCCAACAATACGATGCTGCGTCTGGAAGAAATAAAAGCAATCGTGGATGAAGCTCATCGTTATAATATCCGTGTAACTGCGCATGCCACCAATAACCGCTCTGTTTATACAGCTGTGATGGGAGGTGTAGATGGTATTGAACATGGTTACCAGATAGAAGATTCTGTACTGGATATGATGGCAAAAAAAGGAGTTGTACTGGTACCAACCGACGGAGATAGTGTGACCTATGCACAGTACTTTAAACTGAATGACCCGTCTGATACAATGAGCATACATGAGTATATGCGGGGCATGCGTTCGCCTGAAAGCAGGTTATTAAGAGCGTATAAAAAAGGAGTACAGATAGCCGCAGGTTCCGATGATTATATTGACTTCAAACTGCCTTTTTCCGAACCTTCCAAAAGAACCATTATTGGGTATAATGAGGCCGGCATTCCTATTGCCGACGCATTAAAATTTGCTACTATCAATGCTGCCAGGCAGGCCAACTGGAAGACACGCCTGGGTATATTAAAAAAAGGTTTTTGGGCAGATATAATCGCGGTAGATAAGGACCTTGACCATAATATTAATGCATTGATGCATGTACATTTTGTTATGAAAAATGGAGCGATCATCGTAAAGGCCCCGAAATAACCGGGTAGTACTGATAAAATAAAACGCGGCTATCATTTTGTATGAAAGCCACGTTTTATTTTAAACAGGTTCAATTTTATAAAAAACCCTGTATCAACTGCCAGACAGTCTGATACAGGGAAACAAAACACTCCCGCTCATACTTCTACACTAAGGTTTGAAATTGCCTTTAAAATTTTTTTTGAATTCCCGGAAATCAGGAATAGACACATTACGTACATAAGAATTGTCAGGGTGATTAAAAACATACTCCTGGTGATAGTCTTCTGCGGGATAAAAATGGCTGAAAGGAAGTACTTCGGTAACTATTTTCTTTGTATACACTTTTTCATCTGTCAGTCTTTTTATTTCAGCCTCAATTATTTTTTTCTCCGTTTCATTCCTGTAAAAAGCAATTGATCGATATTCTGTACCGGTATCGTTGCCCTGGCGATTGAGTTGCGTGGGGTCCATACTTGCAAAAAGCGCTTTCACCAGTGTTTCAAAAGAAATTACCGTAGGATCGTAATAAACCTGTACTGTTTCCGCATGACCAGTTTCTCCGCCACTTACTTTTTCATAATCAGGATCATTATCCGTTCCGCCGGCATAGCCCGACACCGCATCTCTGACACCCTGAAGGCTTTGAAAAATGATCTCTGCATGCCAGAAGCATCCTTCTGCAAAAGTCGCCACTGCTTCATTGGCTGTCTTCTTTTCTGAACCAACCGGGATCTTCGTGGAGTTATTTTGTGTTTGTCCGCAAGAGGTGAACAATAGTGATATAAAACTGGCAATAATAAATTTCATAGTTGCTGATTTGATTTTATTCACCTGTGGGGGCCACAGGAGCTTTGCCGCCTTCCGGTACAAATAGCAGCGCCGCTGAATTCATACAATATCTTTTTCCCGTGGGTTGAGGGCCGTCGTCAAATACATGCCCCAAATGGGAGCCACTTTTACTGTCTACTACTGCCCAACGGGTCATACCATCAGCATTATCTTTTACAAGGCGCACTGCATCTGGCGTGATCGGGGCATAAAAACTTGGCCACCCAGTACCTGAGTCAAATTTTGATTCAGAACTGAATACGGGTTGTAGAGAGGCGGCGGAATAGTATGTGCCTTTTTCATAGAAATGATCATATTTACCTGTTCCCGCTACTTCTGTACCTTCTTCCCGAAGTATATTGAATTGTGCGGGTGTGAGCCTGGCCTTCCATTCCTGTATGGTCAATGTCATTGGGTAAACAGTTTTGCCGGAGGCTGTCGGAGGGTCAGGGTATTTTGCATTCTTTTTCTGCGCCATCGTGCAGCTGGTAAATAACAATCCTAAGAAAAGTATATGAAGATAACGATACATAAAAGAGCGTTTGTTATCTATTAACGAAATATAGATGGTGCGGGTTTTCACAAAGCGCCGAAATCTACAACTTTAACATTCGGGATAACGACTGCTCAGCCGGAAAGGAACCAGGCCTGTCTAACAATCCTGAACGGGCTATAAATTACCGGGTACATTTATCTACAATTTTTATTTCCCCGGCCCTTACCTGTTCGATTTATGAGTACTTCCAGGCATGGCAGGCTATTTGAAAGGTATAGTCATCATTCATCTTAAAATTATTGTATGCCCTATATCGAATCATCAACAGGAAAAGAGACCACCCGTTTATATTATGAAGATTGGGGAACCGGCAAACCCATGGTTTTTATTCATGGATGGCCCTCAAGTCATGAGATGTGGGAATACCAGCTTACTTATTTCGCAGCAAAGGGGTTTCGTGTCATTGCATATGACCGTCGCGGTTTTGGAAAATCATTCAAACCCTGGGAGAGTTATGATTATAATGCACTCGCCGGCGACTTGAAACTTGTATTGGATACACTTGATCTGCGGGACGTGACCCTTGTCGGTTTTTCGATGGGAGGTGGAGAAGTTGTGCGTTATTGCAGCAAATACAATAGTGAAAGGATCAGTCGTATCGTTCTTGTAAGTTCTGTTATCCCGTTTATGCTAAAAACAAAAGATAATCCTGAAGGGATAGCGCAGCAGGTATTTGATGGTTTTATCGAAAAAATACTGGAAGACAGGCCCGCATTCCTGGTCGAGTTTGGAAAACAATTTTTTGGAGAAACTTTTATCAATCACCCGGTCAGCCAGCCTTTCATGAATTGGGCGCATGCCCTTACCCTACAAGGTGCTCCCAAGGCGACTATTGATTGCATCGGTTCTTTTTCCGGTACTGATTTCAGAAAAGAACTGGCCTCTATCAAATTGCCCGCTCTGATCATTCACGGAGACAAAGATAAAACGGTGCCTATTGAAGTAAGCAGCGAAAGAACCGCCAAGATGATGCCTGCAGCGATCTATAAAGTTTATGAAGGAGCACCACATGGACTTTTTTACACAAATAAGGATCAGTTGAATACCGATATAGAGGAGTTTATGGGAGAGAATTCAAAAGTCAAAATTAAAAATTAAAAAAACTCCGATGATAGAAGCTGTTTTTGAATTTAATGTCCTTATCTCAATACTGCTATTTTAGCATGAGATAAGGACACAATTTGACTTTTGACTTTTTATTTTTGACTTTTTATTTTTTTGAGTCAATCAGGCCGTTGGTAAGCTACAGGTATTTCCTGCTTTTTAATAGATAGCCTGTATCTTAATACTACGTCATTGTTATACAATAAATACACCCATTTGATGCCAGGTGTATTTGCACAATAAGAGTAAGTGATGCGTGAAGGTTGTTCCAGTGATGGTGAAAGCAAAACAGCGTTTGCCGTTGAATATTTATTTTTATCCAGGAAAGGGTCTGATCCTATTCTTTTGTCTTTTTTGGCATCCGCCAGTTCCAGTTGTAACTGCACTGTATCACCGAGGCTAACCTCTATTATGCCCCTCGAGGGTTGATAACTGGTGATCGTGTATTTTGAAAATGTTTTTTGTTTATAAGGAGAAAGACGGAATTCAGCTATTGCGGGCGGATCATCCATTAATGTCCAGTACACATCATCAGGATAATGATCTTTAATAAACTCCTGTGGCGGGGTCATAAAATATTTTTCATCAAAATCCCTGATAAACCGGTCTCCACGATAAGATATAAAACCACTGGCCCAGGTAATATCCATCAATTTCCAGGAACTATCTATCCACACTGCATTCCAGTTATGATTGGATCTGAACCGCGATCCTGTTTTTGTATCTGATCGTGCATAACCGGTTATGATCTCTGAGCGTATGCCCGCATAATCACATAGTGTTTTAAAAAGCCGGGCATAACCAAAGCAGGTAGCGGTTTTTGTTTCCAGTACTGTTTCCGAGACGCGTTCTTCCAATGATTTAAGCGGGGTGTCATCATCGGGTATCAACTCATTTTTTCCAGAAGGGAGAAATGATCTTGTTTTTACTTTGTAGTCGATGTTTTCTGCTATCCATCTGAAAATAGTGCTTACTTTTTCGCGGTCGTTTGTGCAATACCGGGTAAGTTCTTTTGCTAAAATGGGTGGCGCCGAAATCTTACTATTAAGAATACGGCTGTCAACTTGAGCCAAATCAATATTCGTTGACTGAGCCAAAGAAACAAAGCCGGTTGACAGGCAAAAACTTATAAGCAGTATTTTCATTAAATTTACTAACGCTTATAAAGTTAAAAGAGCTAATCCGGTTTTCAAAAAAATGCTGCTATTCGCTAAAATGCCGGTTTCCCACCAACCGGTATAGATGACAGTATTGCTAGTTTTACTAATTATCCCATGCCTTGTAAACTCAGATTTTTTTTAATACTTTCCTGTTTCCTTCTTGTCAAGGAAAGCTTATCTCAAAAGATATACAATACCTGGTTCTTCGGTAACCAGGCAGGGCTTGATTTTAATACCAGTCCGCCTACCCCTCTTCAAAACCCGCGAATAAAAGGATTGACACCGCCTTATTATACTTCATCAATCTGCGACAATAATGGCAATCTTTTATTTTATACCAATGGTTTTACTGTTTGGAACTATGCAAATGAGGAGATTCCCAAGCTACAGGCCCGCTGGCCCTGGTTTGAGACTGATAACGTATTGTCTTTATTGTTTCCATATCCGGATAATGATTCTTTGTATTATTTTTTTGGGATAGGAAAAGGAAACGGTCCTAATAACGGGAACCTGGTGTCGCTTACAATCAATATGGCTGCCAGGTTCAATACAGGTGCTATCATGTATCCTGATCCACCGAATACCAATAATTATTACACAGTGCATGCAAGCAATGCTTCACATATGCTTGCCGGCACGGGTCACTGTAATCTGCGTGATACATGGGTTGCCACTATTGCCAACGGGGCCATTTATGCATATTTGGTTACGACTGATGGAGTCAGCCCTGCCCCCTTGATCAGGCCACTTCCTGCTTCATTCCAAACCCCGGCTTATGATTATAGTAATTGTAAGTTCTCTGCAAATGGTGAAAAATTTGTTATCCCCTATATTGGTCAGAATAAATTGCTGGTATACGATTTCAATAATCAAACAGGTGCATTCAGTAATGAGAAAATAATCGGGTTGCCTGGTCCGGAGGTGTTGCTGGATATGGAACTTTCTCCTGATGGTACTAAATTATATTATGGCTCATACATCGATGAAAAGGAAGGCCCGGATTATACGGGTGTTGAGCTGCATAATATTTACCAGCTCGATCTCGGGGCCGGATCAGCCGCTGACATAGAAAACAGTCGTTACATGATGAATTCCTTCCCGGATCGTGGCGGCTGCCCCAGGAGCTGTTTTATTATTAAACGAACGCTGTTATTGGGGCCCGATGGAAAGATCTATATCAGTCTTCGGGCGCTGGACGATGCGAACATTGATCTAAAGATGAATGTGATAGAATTTCCCAATCTGCTTAAACAGGCTGCATCCTATCGCCGGAGTAACATCAATATTGGAGTTAAGTATGGATTTATTAATGTCAATTATATCAAATCGGCCAGTTTCTCACTAAAAGAAAATGGTATCCAGGTCCGTAAAAAGAGTTGTTTTGGATTGCCGGTCGATTTCTCCCTGCTGTTCACCCGGATCGACTCGGTAAAATGGGATTTTGGCGATCCCGGAGCTGGTAATTCAAATTATTCCACCCAACTGGCTCCTTCCCATTCTTATTCGGCGGTAGGCGCTTATACGGCGAAAGCGATCATCTATAAAAATTGCTGGATTGATACGGCCACAGTTCAATTGTCTGTTGACCCCGATCCTGTCGTTCATATTCCTGCTTTCATACAAGATACAATTGCCTGCACGGGTAATAAGTTATTCATTGATGCAGCTACTACTGCTGCAACTTCCTATGAATGGAGTGATGGCCTGATCTATTCTTACAGGACCATCGAAAAGCCCGGCACTTTCCTGGTCAAAGCCTATAATGCCTGTTCCAATGATCAGCGGACGTTTACAGTAAGCTTTGATGACTGTCCCTGCGAGATGTTTGTTCCCTCCGCTTTCACTCCCAATAATGATGGGCTCAATGATGATTTTAAACCATCGACCAGGTGTTTTGCAAAAGATTACCGGCTTAGTATTTTTGACAGGTATGGCACTATTATCTTTTCTACAAAAGACATATCAGCCGGATGGAATGGTACCTATAAAAAGCTGCCGCAATCAACCGGAGTGTATATTTGGCTTCTTCAATACAAAGACCCTAACAGTGATCAATCTGTTGTAAAAAAGGGAACGATTACCCTGATAAGGTAAAACTATCTACACCTGTTCCGGTACCCTGTTAACAAATCCGGGAAATCGCACCCTCCGTATATAGGTCATGGAAGATAAATGCATAGCATTCATGAATGATCTTAATTTAAAAGACATGGATAAACTTGCTGACTGGTTCCATGATGCAAGTGAAGTATGGATACCTCCTGCGCCACCGGTGAAAGGCAATACACGCATACTGGCCATGTTCAGGGCCATCTTTCGCAAATACAATAGCCTTAGCTGGAAGGTGACAGAGATTCACCAACTTACCGACTTACGTTGTTTTTATTTTTCAGAATCCTGGGGTATACTTAATGGTCAGCCTTACCAGAACCGGATTGTAACGGATATTGCTTTTAATGAAGACGGTCGTATTGATCATCTTTCTGATTATTTTAAAGACACCGCTGTATTCATACCCAGGTAAAATCTATTTCTTTATTTTTCAGTTCTTTCTATCAGACCGATCTGTGCAGAGTGAGTAATAGCTTCAGCGCTTTCAGTGAATAAGCAGGTATGAATTCCTTTTTCATCAATTTTTGCGAGGAATTCCCGGGTCTTCTCTTCCTTGCTGGCGTCTATGTTACGGATATAAACCGCGTATAGCTGCTGGCTAAACTTTCCTGCAAGCTCATGATAGATCATTGGATCACTTTGTGAATTGTCTCCCAGTAATATAAACTGTTGTTTCGGAAATGCGGACAGGATCCTTACGATACGCAACAGTTTACCCTCATGCCTGGTCTTTCCTGTTTTCCATAACTCGTACCATCTTTTCACCTGGTTGAGAAGGAAAGCACCTTCCGGCAACCCGTTATGACTAAAAAATTCTACCAGGTAATCATATAAATTCCATTCACTGCTCGAAACATAAAAAAAAGGATTTGGTGCGTCTGCGGTGGTATGTGCAGCCGCCAGCAATTCGTAGTGCAGGGCTACATCTTTGAACATCGTCCTGCTACGTGGATTTTTTATAAAAAGTTCCCTCAGCCTTCTTCCAATAGTGCCGGAATGAGAAACCATGATCGTGTCGTCGATATCTGAAATAAATCCATATTGGGTACTGTGGGGAACAAATACCCTACCCTGGCCAGTTGCTACCGCTTCACTTTTTTCATCCAGGCTGCTGACCTGCACGGAGTGCCAGCCTGCAGCAAGATGTTGCCTGGACACCCATTCGAACTTAAAAAAGCCATCGTCTTCTGTCCTGCTTTCTTCCA
>CAZGSG010000089.1:19089-20432 GCA_964528095.1 uncultured Terrimonas sp. | reverse complement strand
CCGGGCATAAAATTTTCCTGGAACGCCTGGAACAAACCCGCTTTCCTGATCGCCGCCAATCCCGAGTCTTCGTGCAGGTCCAATGGAGATCCCTGCACCCGGGCATGCTTATCGAGGTCCCGCTCATACACGGTTACGTTCGCGCCCTTCAGTTCCAGAAGTCGCGCCAGCGTGAGCCCACCGGGACCGCCGCCTACAATCGCAATCTTTTTGTTTGTTAATAACATTGTCCGCGCTGTTTTGTCCTGCAAAAATAGGATTACTGCCGGGTCAGCATTGCCGTTAACTATATATTATCCAACAAGCTCATTAATTCTCCCAAATACTGCATAACCAGGCTGAGTCTTCGATTCCTGGGGCAACAAACTACATTAAGCGAGATTAAATAACAGTTTTAGCCTATTACCCAACCTGTTCTTTTTTAAATTTTGATTATTAGAGCCGTATAGCGTTTGAGGCTTTTATTTTGATAAGGACACTACTTTTAATTCGCCATCCGGTATTCATTTGGAGACATCCCGGTTTTTTGTTTGAACAGCCGGGCAAAATGTTGTGGGTACTTAAACCCTAATTCATAAGCAATTTCGCTTACCGATTTGCTTTGATCAAATATTCGCTGCTTCGCCGTTTCAATTACTTTCGATTGAATATATTCCTGCGCAGTTTTTCCGGTTTCTTTTTTTATAAGATCTCCAAAATAGTTTGCTGATAAATTTAGTTCCCCCGCGCAATAGGCAACGGAAGGCAATCCAATCGTTTGCGGTTTATCTGTTAGGAAATACTCATTTAACAGGTTTTCAAATCTCTCCAAAATGCCTTTATGCGCATTATCACGCGTAATAAATTGCCTATCATAAAAACGTTCGCAATAATTCAGAAACAACTCTATATTGTCAACAATCAGCTTTTTACTATGCTTGTCAATGGCGTGTTCTAACTCATACTCGATTTTTGAAAAACAATCCATTACAATTTTTCTTTCCCGTTCAGACACATGCAATGCCTCATTTGACTGATAGCCAAAAAAAGTATAATCCTGAATGTGTTGGCCAAGTGGAGTGCCATGTATTAAGTCCGCATGAAACACCAATGCATACCCTTTGGGTTGATAGGTTTCCCCATTGCTATTCATTCCTACCACCTGTCCCGGACCAAGAAAAACCAATGTGCCTTCCTGGTAATCATACGTATGCCGCCCATATACGATGTCACCGCATTTTACATCTTTTAGAAATATGGTATAGAAGCCGAAATACATCCGTGAGCCCTGTCTTGGGTCTGCTTTAGATAAATCAACCACGCTTACCAACGGGTGGAGCGTTTCATTCTTATTGAATGAGTTA
>CAZGSG010000089.1:0-19079 GCA_964528095.1 uncultured Terrimonas sp. | reverse complement strand
TAACAGTCTCAAATCGACGCATGTTTTCCATAACCTTGCTATTTAATCAACTTAAAATTACCACTTTATTGATGTCATAATTTAATCCTGTACAGGAATCAGTAATATTGGTAGATAAACCCGTAATCCATATACGATCCGACAAGATTAATGCACAGACCTTTGCAGGGTAAAAAAAATTATGCAACAGGTTATATTAAATAATGGAATAGAAATGCCTATTCTCGGATTCGGGGTCTTCCAGGTAACAGACCTGGATGCGTGTGAAAGAGGCGTACTTGATGCCATCAATACCGGCTATCGTTTGATTGATACTGCTGCTTCCTATGGCAATGAAGAGGCAGTTGGAAAAGCTATTAAAAAAAGCAGGATAAACAGAGAGGAGCTTTTTATTACCACCAAGGTTTGGATTCAATCAAACGGATATGAAGGAACAAAGAGGTCATTCGAAAATTCATTAAGCCGGTTGAAAGTGGATTACCTGGACTTATATCTTATTCACCAGCCGCTAGGCGATGTATATGGTGAATGGAGAGCGTTGCAGGAATTGTACAAAGAAGGTAGGATAAGAGCTATTGGTGTGAGCAACTTTCATCCTGACCGGCTCATAGATTTAATCGCGCACCATGAAATAGTGCCGGCGGTTAACCAGATCGAGACGCACCCCTTTCACCAGCAAATAGAAACGCAGCAATTTTTACAGGATAATAATGTACAAATAGAATCATGGGGACCATTCGCGGAAGGCAAGAACAATATTTTTCAAAATGAACTACTGCTTTCAATCGCAGGAAAATACAACAGGTCCATTGCCCAGGTTATTCTCCGCTGGCTTACGCAAAGAGGCATAGTCGCTATCCCAAAATCGGTGCATAGAGAAAGGATGGAAGAGAACTTCAATAGTCTCGATTTTGAACTGAGTACCGCCGATATGAAAGTTATTCAAACTTTAGACACCAGGTCGAGCAGCTTCTTCGACCATCGTGACCCGGCAATGGTAAAATGGTTGAGTGAATATAAAATAATCGATTAAAATCATTTAAAAATAACAGTTATGCAAAAAAGAAAATTCGGTAGAAGCGGTTTAGAAGTTTCGGCCATTGGCCTTGGTTGTATGGGACTGAGTTTTGGATATGGGAAACCTACAGAAAAAAACGAAGCCATAAAATTATTACGTTCCGCTTACGAGCAGGGCATCACTTTTTTTGATACGGCAGAAGCCTATGGGCCTTTCGTGAATGAAGAGCTGTTGGGCGAAGCTCTTGCGCCATTCCGTAACGAGGTAATCATTGCAACTAAATTCGGATTTAAAGACGGCAAGCCTGACCTGGGAATGGACAGCCGTCCTGCAACCATAAAAGCCGTTGCAGAAGCCGCCTTAAGACGACTGAAAACTGATTACATTGATTTGTTTTACCAACATCGTGTAGATACCAATGTGCCGATCGAAGAAGTTGCCGGAACTATCATGGATTTGATCAGCGAAGGAAAAATAAAGTATTGGGGATTATCGGAAGCGGGTGTTGAAACGATTCGCAGGGCACATGCTGTACAGCCTGTTGCCGCATTGCAAAGCGAATATTCGATGTTTTTCCGTGAACCCGAAAAAGAGATCATTCCGACATTAGAAGAATTAGGAATTGGGTTTGTTCCATTTAGTCCTTTAGGCAAAGGCTTTTTGACAGGTGCGATAAATGACCAAACAAAATTCGATGATAATGATTTCAGGAATATTGTTCCCCGTTTTTCCGAAGAAAACCGGAAAGCTAACCAGGCGCTGGTAGATCTGGTAAAGACGATCGCAATCGAAAAAGAAGCGACTGCCGCACAAGTTGCTTTAGCCTGGTTACTGGCCCAGAAGCCGTGGATTGTTCCAATTCCGGGAACCACGAAACTAAACCGTTTGCAGGAAAATATTGGCGGCGCAAGCCTTTCATTATCCGCAGGTGAATTAACCAGGATAAACGACGAACTGGCCACCATCAAAATTTCAGGAGAACGTTACCCTGCGCACTTAAGGGCAAGAGTTGGAAAATAAATTGAAGTTCTATATGATGAATAAGACACCTAAAAAAAACGCGCATTTCCCGATACTAATTATCGATAGGTTTTTTTTGAATGCTATATTGACAGGTCTTGTTGTTGTCACCATTTTATCCTGTACCACAACCAGGCAAAATCAAAATGGTAATTTGGTTTTGAAAGAACAGGGCGCGTTTTCCGCGGGCGGAACCGTTATAAAAAGTGAAGGCTCATTTGATCCGCTCAAGCCATGGAATACACCACAAGGTGGACAAACACGTCACGGTGACCATGCTGATGTGTTTTACCAAATTCCGGCAAACGCAAAGTCCCTTTCAATGGTGTTCCTGCACGGTTACGGGCAATCCCGTCGCAGTTGGCAAACTACTGCCGATGGAAGGGAAGGTTTTGCAGATATGTTCTTGCGCAAAGGATATGGCGTTTATCTTGTGGATCAACCTGGTCGGGGCGATGCAGGGCAAACCTCAAAACCCGCGCAGATTACCGCAACGCCCGATGACCAAACCTGGTTCACCCAGTTTCGCATCGGTTTGTATCCAAACTTCAATGAAGGTGTACAGTTCCCCAAAGACAGCGTATCTATAGACAAATTTTTCCGGATGATGACGCCAAACACCGGTAATGCAGATGAAGCAACAATCGTGAATGCCATGTCTGCAGTATTTGATCGATCCGGCGATGGTATTCTGTTCACACATTCCGCAGGCGGCTCACCTGGTTGGAAAACCGCTATAAAAAACGAACGGGTAAAAGCAATTGTCGCTTACGAACCTGGCGGTTTTGCTTTTCCAGAAGGTGAAGCCCCTGAAGGCAATCGAGGTGGCAGAGGCATACCGCTTAATGAGTTTATGAAACTGACAAAAATTCCCATCGTTGTTTATTTTGGCGATTTTATTCCCAAGGAAGAAACCAATGCGGCTTCGCTCAATTTCTGGCGCACAGTGCTTGCCACAGCCCGCCAATGGGCAAAGGTGGTTAATGCCCACGGTGGCGATGTTACCATTGTTCATTTACCCGAAACAGGTATCAAAGGCAATACGCATTTCCCGATGTCGGACCTAAACAATAAAGAAGTAGCAGACGTGCTGACTAAATGGTTGAAAGAAAAAAACCTGGATAAGTAAAACAAATCATTTCTTAATAGTTAAGAATAAATAGCATGAAAGCATTCATTATAGCGTTGTTTTTATTTTTTGCAAGCATCCAATTGACATTTGCACAAAACGCATCTGCAACGGGTGCTACTACAGAAATTGAACGGGAAGTCATTTACCTCTCTAAACAAAAATGGCAATGGATGGCAGATAAAAAAGCGGATACGTTAGCCAATTTTTTCCATGCCAAATCAGTATTCGTACACATGGGGGGCTCCTGGGGAAAAGAACGTGAGATCAATGTGATCAGAACTGGTGATATCTGGTATAAGAAAGCGGACATTCATGATGTATCTGTAAACATTATTGGTAATACGGCTATCCTTTTAAACAGGGTTACGCTATTGGCAGTAGTTGGCGGCAATGAAGTAACCAATCCTTTCATGGTTACTGAAGTATATATAAAAGAACCCGGCGGCTGGAAACTTGGATCACTATCATTCACGAAACTAATGACACCCAATCAATAATATTTATGAATAAGGTAGCAACAGGCATATGTATATGTCTTTTATTGGGGGGCTTTGCGGCAGATGCACAACAATCTGAAGCAGTAGAAAATCTATTGGGCCCAAAGGAACAAAGTATTGTTTCTATCGCCGCATTAACTGCAAAGGGCCATTTGCCAAAGTTGCAAACAGCGTTAAATACAGGTCTTGAAGCGGGACTTACGGTGAATGAAATAAAAGAAGTATTAGTACATCTGTATGCCTATTGCGGATTTCCCCGGAGCATTCGGGGATTACAGACTTTTATGAAAGTTCTTGATGAGCGAAAAGCCAAAGACATCCATGATCAACCAGGTAAAGACGCTTTCCTGATTGATGGTAAATACAGTAAATATGAACGTGGAAAAAATACTTTAGCAGCTCTTACCAAATCCCCACAACCCGAAACGCTTACAGGTTATGCCGCATTTGCTCCGGTCATAGATACCTTTCTGAAAGAACACCTGTTTGCAGATATTTTTGAACGAGATGTACTGACCTATGCTGAAAGGGAATTGGTAACTATTTCCGTAATCAGCGCCATTGGCAATGCAGCGCCTATGCTTTTTTCACATCTGACTATATGCCTGAACGTAGGTTTAACTGCAAGTCAATTGCAGGATTTTATAGGGATTATTAAGTCAACAATCGGGAAAAGAGAAGCAAAGTCAGCCCAAAAGATCCTGGATGAAGTTCTAAAAAACAAAAAGTAAACGATGAAAAAATTACCATCAATAATCGCATTAACCTTATCAATGGCAACGACAGATATGGTAACCGCGCAATCTCCCCAAAAAGGCCGGCCACAAAATCCTTATACTTTAGTATATGAGGGAGCCATTACCAGGAATGAAAAAGGCAAAGTGAATATTTACCCGGTAACCTATAAGCTGAACGGGATAGATATAGCTGCCAATATTTATACACCGGCCGGTTATGACCCCTCAAAACAATACCCGGCAGTTGTGGTAGCCCATCCTAATGGTGGTGTAAAAGAGCAGGTAGCAGGATTGTATGCGCAACGTTTGGCCGAAAACGGTTATATCACCATTGCCGCGGACGCCGCATACCAGGGAGCAAGTGGCGGACAACCCCGCAATGTAGACAAACCGGCCAACCGTATTGAGGACATTCACGGGATGGCTGATTTTATTTCCAGTTATAAAGGAGTTGACACAGCAAGACTTGCGGTACTCGGCATTTGCGGAGGTGGAGGTTACACATTAAAAGCGGCTCAATCCGACAAACGGTTTAAAGCGGTTGCGACATTAAGTATGTTTAATTCAGGGGAGGTAAGACGTAATGGTTTTCAGAACGCCCAGTTAAATACCATCCAGGAACGTTTAAAACAAGCTTCAAATGCCCGTGCACAGGAAGCCGCAGGTGGTAAAATAACTTATGCAGGTGTGGCGAGCATTACAGATGAGGAAATCGCTAAAACTCCAACCGATCTGTATCGTGAAGGATTCGAGTATTACTATAGAACCCATGCACATCCAAATTCAACCTTTTTATACACCAGGAGCAGTTTGCCCGACCTAATGACCTGGGACGCCAACACGAATATGGACCTGATTGATCAGCCTTTGTTAATGATGGCAGGCAGTAAGGCAGATACGCGGTATATGACAGAAGAAACATTTCCTAATGCGACCCATTCAAAAAACAAGGAACTGTTTCTTATCGAAGGTGCCACACATATACAGACCTATTGGAAGCCGCAATATGTATCACAGGCTGTAGATAAACTGCTGCGTTTTTATAAAGCAAACCTCTAAACTTAAAGACAATGAAAAATATCGTTAAGTTTAGCTTGTTGTTTTTAATGCTATGGCCTGCAGCCTGTAAGAACAATCAAAGAACAGAAGATACAAAACAACAAAATGCCACTGTCTTTCCGAAAGGTAAAAAAATCACTACTGATAATTTTACAGGAACTGCCTACCTGCAAATGCTGATAGATCCGGACAGTTTAAACGCTATATCCGTTGGTAATGTAACTTTTGAGCCAGGAGCCAGAAGCAAATGGCATTTACATCCTGCAGGACAAATATTATTAATAACTGATGGTGTTGGGTACTACCAGGAAAAAGGACAACCTAAAAAAATACTTCGTAAAGGAGATGCCATAAAATGTCCACCCAATATCCCTCATTGGCACGGAGCCAGTGCCGACACCGCTTTTGTTCAGGTAGCTATTACGGGACGGGAAAAAGGTGAAACAATCTGGCTGGGTGAGGTAACAGATAAAGAATATGATAGGTAAACAATCCTGAACTGAAAGAAGCCCTGGGTGAAGAAGCTTGATCGCATGTAAAAAAGCCGGCAAAGGGGCAACAATTTACAATGCTAAAAAGTTGATTGATGAAGTTGTTAAAAGCCATGGCAGAAAGAACCCTTTAATTAGGTTGTACCTGATTTTATTTCAATATGGTACATGCCTGCCGGTAAATTTTGCATATCTATCGTATAAATAGTAATGCTTTTACAAAATGCAGGATCGCCGCCCAAAGGTTCGATATTGGTATTGATGTCTTTTACCAGTGAAAAGTTTTGTGCATTAAGGTTACCCGTTAGCATTGCTGTTAGCAATACCGCGATAGTTAGTTTTTTCATGCCCATGATCAAGAAGTAGATGTAGTAATCTTAATGAAGGATTAAAAATATCAACTAAAGAAACTTTTTAACCTACTTAATTTGTAGTAGCGTGTAATTGGAGTGTTGAAATCCATTTAGCTGTAGAGATTAGCGACATGTAAAAATTATATCTCCATAAAGAGTAGTTGACATGTTGGAGATATAAGCCCGGACATCATAACAAGTCCGCGGCGGGCCAGGCATACCCTGCAATGTCAGCATGGGTGAATCCATCCGGGAGTAGAAAGCGGCCATTCAGGGTTATATTGTGATCTTTAATTCATCTGCACAATTTTTTTATAGTAGTTGCAATGTCTTTAGCTGAATGATAAATATTGTTCCTTCTCCTTCCTTCGTTTCCATTTTCCATTCTCCCCCATATACTTTAATCACAATATCAATATCCTGCGGGTTCGGTTGTAAAAAGGGTTGAAAGATCATATCGATGGTGTTCTGTGGTATGCCATTGCCACTTACTTAATCGCAATCTTATCATTTGCTTTTTTGTCGCCGTTGAGATATGAAACATCTGTTTATAGACTTATATTTTTCACTTCTGACAAGCGGGTTTCCGTTTTGTGTAACCAAAATCATCTCCAGGTAGTCTCAACAAAAGAAACCTCATTACCATAACTCAATTTTACCTCATGCGCCCTTGCTTGTTCCTGCTTTTTTTCCTTTCAGTGATAACCCTCGCTGCCCAGGAGCGGAAAAACACCGACCTGGTAAGTTCTCATACCCTCTATTCTGCTATCCTGAAAGAAGACCGGCTTTTTGAAATCTATACACCCTCCCATATGAAATTGCCACCGGGGCGTCATTACGAGGTTATTTATGTTTTAGATGGAGCGGCACATTTTAATACGGTTGTTGATATTCTTAAACAATTAGCTAAAGAAACCGGTGATTCGACCTTTACACAAAAAATCGTTGTTGGAATCGGAAATATCTGGGAGAGGGACCGCGATTACACTCCTACGCATATCGTCTCTTCTCCCTTTGTTGACAAGATGGCTGCACAAGTTTCCGGTGGTGGTGAAAAATTTATTTCCTTCCTGCAAAAAGAGCTTATCCCATATATAGATTCAATATACCCGGTCGCTTCCACCCGCATATTAATAGGCCATTCATTGGGCGGTTTGCTGGCGATACATACACTACTGAACCATACGGGGCTGTTCAGTAAATATGCGGCTATTGACCCAAGCATGTGGTGGGATGATCAGCAATTATTAGCACAATCAAAACAGGTATTGGCAAAAAAAGCGTTTAAAGAGAACTCGTTGTTCCTGGCGATAGCCAACACAATGAATAAAGACATGAATGACGCGGCACAGGTTAAAAAAGATACCAGCCGCAAAACCGCTTTGAACCGGCCCAGCCTGGTACTGGCTGACTATATAAATGCCAATAAGAAAAACAAATTGCTATTTGATTGGAAATATTACAAGGATTTTGATCATATGTCCGTATTCCGGTCAGCTGCATATGACGCGTTGAAATTTTTATTGCGACCGTTATGAAAATAACCCGGGTTCATTAGGTTGAAACTTTTTTGCAAGGCATTGTTTAGCGTTTATTATGTAAAAGTTTTTTTACCTTATTAATAGTCTACCGATCCCAATCCCGGCCTGGAAAGACCGATCTTCTGTGGTCAGGTATTACCCCCAGCTCCATAACAGGTAATATATCAGGTTGACTATAAATAAGAGAAAATCCGGTTGCTTATTGGCACGAAAATTAGGTAAGATCAGTGATATCGGCTTTAGCGTAATTATCATCTACTTACCTCAATTGATGCATATGAAAACAATAACGATCCGGTCATTCATCCTGCTCTTTGCATCCACTCCCTGGTTGATGTCCTGTTCCAAATCGGATAATGGGGCGCCTGCGCCGGCAGCACAATTGGTAAGTACTGATATAGCCTATGGTAATCATGCGAAGCAAAAGATGGATGTGTACCTGCCGGCAGGACGCAGTACGCAAACAGCATTGATCATCTTTTTACATGGCGGCGGTTTTATAGCCGGTGATAAAAGCGAGATGAGCACTACCGCGCAACTTTTCCTTGCCAAAGGTTATGCAGTAGCCAATATCAATTACCGCCTGGTCGATTCAACCGGTTTACTGCAGACACCCGTACTTCATCAGCTCAGTAATATAAGGATCGCAGATCAACTCGCCGATATCAAACTGGGACTGGAAAAACTGTCGACCCTTGCGCCCGGATGGGATATCAGCGCTACACAATGGATCATTGCCGGCCATAGCGCCGGGGCTACGCTGGCTTTGTTGTATGCACATGGAGCAGGCAACGAAGATCGTCGCGTAAAAGCTGCCGCCAATTTTGCCGGGGCTATTACGTTTGGGTATAGCGATGAATCGGAGGCTGCCTTGCTGCCCGCAGCCTTAAGAGAAATATTGTATCGTGCTACCGGCTATGAAGCTACCAATGCCAACAAGCTGGCTTATATGGCCATCAGTCCGTACTGGGTGAGTAATGGCGTGGCCAATGGCGTACCGGTGATTAATGTGCGACCGTCCGGTGATACAGGCGATGATCTGTACCGTGGATATACCACAATGCTTAGTAATAAACAGATCATTAATCAATATACAGTGATCCAGGGCGCGGGTCATGGTTTTGACCCTGAGGGCAAGTGGCTGGAGGCCGTAACCACGGCTGATGTGTTTCTGAAGGCAAATGGATTTTGATGGGAAAAGAAAAATGAAAAGAGTGCTATAATTATAAGGCAGATCAGGGGATGTATATCATCCTACTTACTTTGAAAAATGACGAAGCGCCAACATGCTTACAACGCTTTTCAGGAACCTTATAAACATCCTGACACTATCCTGGAACTTCTTCTATGAACAGCGTCAATACACTAAATGAACTGTTGGTTTCAATAAGCCCGTCACTGTTTTGGTATTACTGGTAGCCTGGCCAATAATACTATCAGAATTTTAGCACCACTTTTCCGATTGTTTTATTGGATTCCAGCAGGCGGTGTGCTTCTTTCAGGTTTTCGACTGTAAACCCATCTATAGTTCTGTTCAGAGTGGATTGAAGCGTGCCATCATCCAACCGACCGGCAGTCTTATTCAAAATGTAATGCTGCGCGATCATATCATCTGTTTGAAACATGGAACGTGTAAACATCAGTTCCCAATGAAAACTTGCACTCTTTCCTTTTAGTTGTCTCAGGTTCACAGATTCTACCGGATCACTGATCGAACCTATCATTCCCTGAGGTTTGATGAGTTGCACAAAAACCTCCCAATACTGATTCACATCAACAAAATCAAGAATGAAATCCACCTGTTCAAATCCCGCTTTCTTTACCTGCTCCACCAGGTTTCCGTGGTGCACTACATGATCAGCTCCCATTTTTTTGCACCATTCAATGGACTCAGGTCTTGACGCAGTAGCAATCACGGTAAGACCAAGTAGTTTTTTAGCCAACTGAATCGCTATCGAGCCCACGCCACCTGCACCGCCAATCACAAGAATGGATTTGCCCTGGTCCTTTTCTTTGCTCAACCGCAGCCGGTCAAATAATATTTCATACGCAGTAAGGCTTGTAAGGGGCATCGCCGCCGCCGCTTCTATACCAATTTTCTTTGGCGCAAATCCTGCAATGCGTTCATCTACCAGTTGGTATTCCTGGTTAGCGCCTTCTTTTGTAATATCCCCTGCATAAAAGACCCTGTCGCCTTTTTTAAAAAGCTCCGCTTTTTCTCCAATTGCTTCCACAACACCAACAGCATCCCAACCGATAATTTTTGGTGTTTCCTGTTGTTTATCTTTCAGGCTGTTTTGCCTTATTTTAAAGTCTACAGGATTTACTGAAATAGCTTCCACCTTTACCAGTATATCTCTTCCTTTTGGTGTGGGTATTTCTTTTTCAAACTCTATAAAACTATCTGTTTCGTTAATGGGTAATGAGGTTTTGAATCCTATTGCTTTCATTTTTTTATATTGACTGTTTAAAATAAATGAGTACCCCTCTTGCAGCATGCTATTCTTTGGGCTGGTGAATTTTGTTTTTAGTTTATAATAACATGCTGGCCGCTTAATAGTTTGTCATTTATACATAATTATTACCGGCATATGGATCACCTGAACTTTCAACCCGCTTTCATCGCAAATGGGCAATTGTTTTTGGTGTTGAACATCACCTATTCATTCCTCTTTGGTAAAACTATTTAACCCGGGTTACTGATCTTCCATACAGGCGATTCTCCTTTCCCATTTGCAGACATTCAAAATTACATGCGAAATATTTCGTAGTATAAAAAAAACACCTATCTTTAAAATACGAAACAAATCGTATTAATTCACATGAAGTCTATTACCACCTCATTTTTATTTGCAGTTGTAACACTGCTTTCCCTCTCAAAAACACTATACGCCCAGCAACCAGTATTTTCCAGCAAAGAAATCAGTACAGCCGGGGAAATTCGTAAGCAAGTAGAAGACCTGGCCAAACAAGCTACACCTGATGCAAAAGTCAAACTACAACTGGAGGCTGAAACATTGCGAAATGCCGACAATGAAGACCTGATGGCCCTGGCCTCAGATATTTATTTAAAACACCTGAATAAACCGGATAGTGCCCAAAACATAAAACAAACAATTGTAAAAAAATATCCAACCGGTAAAACAGCCCGCTACCAGGGAGTTTCCAGGTTATTAAAGTTATCAAACGACAAGGCCACCAGCGCTGCCGAACTGGAGGCTTTATATGATACATGGCTGGCAAAATTCCCCAAAGAAAACTTTGATAAAAATGACCAGGATGTATATGCTACGGCAGCTTATGCGTTGGCAGGTAAATACCTTTCGGAAAAGGATTTTGACAAATCCGCGAAATTTTCTTCCCTGGTACGAGGTTCATCCTGGTATGCATTACAGGTTTGTAACTTTATGTATACTTATTTACAAGAAAACAACGATCTAAAAAAATACCTTAGCCTGCTGGAGGACGCCTATATTTTAACGGCGGCGGAAGCGCAACCAAATCAAACTAACCCACCTGCCAATGTAAAGTTTTTGTATAACCTGGCTTCCTTATATGCACAGGTGCTGACAAAACTGGACAGGCTGGATGAAGCGATCAATATTGGTAACAAGATAATTACTGAAACCAACTACAAGGATTTTTATTATTACAATGGTGATAAGATCACGGACGACACCAGGCTTTTAGTCAGCAATTTTTTACGCTCGGGTAATAAACAAAAAGCCCTTTCAGTATATGAGAATTACCTGGTGGTACACCCTAACGATAGTAATATCATCGCCGATATGATGCCGATTTTTAAAGATCTGTATGGCAGTGACGCCAACGTAACCAAGTACCTGTCGCAAATAAATGGTAAAGGAAAAAAAGAGGCTTATGATATACTAAAAGTAAAAATGGTCCGGAAGAAAGCCCCGGATTTTACACTCGTGGACCGTGCAGGGCAGAAAGTTTCTTTATCGGATTATAAAGGAAAAATAGTCATCCTTGATTTCTGGGCGACATGGTGTGTGCCCTGCCTGCAGGCTTTTCCCGGTATGCAGGCCGCTATAGATAAATACGCGGGTAACCCGGAAATCGTGTTTTTGTTTATCAATACCTGGGAAAGAGAAGATAATTATAAAGAAACTGTGGAAAGCCTGCTCACCAAAAACAAATACCGGTTTCATATACTTTTTGATGACAGCAACGGCGCTGCCGCTTCCGCATATGCTATAAACGGGGTACCGACAAAAATAGTCATTGACAAAAACGGGAATATCCGGTTCCAGGATAATAGCGGTGGTACTAATATCGAAGAGCTTATCAGGGACCTGGATACAAAAATCCTGCTGGCAAAACAGGAATAAACATCCTACCATTATTCTCAAAGGATCCACGATCACGCTGACCATCTAAGAAAATTTAAGAAGCGACTGAAGTTCACGGAGGTAAACAGACGCTACCCGTAAACTTCAGCCACTTTATGCAAAGTTTTTATATGGTTGCCGAATGGACTTTGTAATTGCATAGACGATCTCCTAAAATGAATTCCTCTACCCTTCACTCACCCCTCCTTCTCCCATCTCTTTCTTCTTGCTATCTCCGCTTCACTCGGTGTATCCGGCATAAAAGAGCCATGCTTTACCTCACCGTCCGGCACATACCGCGCTATAATAACTCCCTTTGCTGATACCACTGACTCCGTCAGTTTCCATTGCTGTGCCTGCGTACCTTCTTCAAACAGCTTTTTTCCTTTGCCCAGTGTAATGGGATTTATCCAGGTATGCAGCTCATCAACAAGATGATTTGCCAGCAGTGTTTGCACCAGCTTACCACTGCCATGTACCAGCAGGTCAGGACCGTCCTGCTCCTTCAGCTTTTTCAATTCGCTCACTACGTTCTTATTAATCAGGGTTGAGTTCTGCCAGGAAAGATCTACTGCCGAGCTAGCTACCACGTATTTGTTGATCCGGTTAAACAGTTGCCCGATCTCATCCTGCTGATACGGCCAGTGTGCCGAAAATATTTCATAGGTGCGCCGACCCAACAACAGATCGAACGGCTTTGACATTAGCTGGCCCATGGCTTTGTTCGTGGTATCATCACCATAATAAAACATCCAGCCGCCCCATTTGAATCCATTGGTACGATCTTCCTCCGGTCCGCCAGGGGCCTGCAATACACCATCCATCGTTAAAAAAGTGGAAACAATGATCTTTCGCATAATTACTGTTTTTATTGTTGACACAAAGCTATACTGCCGCGACATTTCAAACCGGGTGCAATTGTGACTATTGTAAGGCGCATTGCGACAAAATGCTCTTTGCTTTTCACTAAGCCCACAGCAAATTGCTTCTAAAGACCCCTGTAATCGCTTCGCGCAACCTGATCATAATTGACCTGTATCAATTGGCTTTAATGATATAGATTATTGTCAAACTATTACGACTTCCACATTTTTGCGATTAATCTAATCAAAATGAAAAAGAAAATCACAACAATATATAGTGGAATTAATTCCCAGGTAGCTGATCTTTTAGTAAATCGCCTTATCCCTGGTAAAGAAGTTGAAATAGTAGGTCCCATTGTATTTCTCGATCATGTATATCCTTTTAAACTAAAGGATAAGACATCTAGCATTCCCAATGGTGAGTTTGCACACCCGCATAGAGGGATAGCTACTTTCAGCTATGTCTTTGAAGGAAACCTTTCTCACTATGACAGCAGGAATAATCATGGTATCATTAGTGCAGGGGGTGTGCAGTGGATGAAAGCGGGAAATGGGATCCTACATGATGAACAGCCATTTTCTACAAGCGAAAATGATAAAACATTTCATTCCCTTCAGTTCTGGATCAATTTACCTTCAACTATAAAAGCAGAGCAGCCAGAGTACATGGCAGTACGGTCTGAGCAGGTACCGGAAATCAATTTGCCGGGTAGTGCCGGAATTCTTCGATTACTATTAGGTGAATTTGGTTCAACAACAGCTCCTATTAAAACCTTCTGTAAAGAATTCATCTACCATTTCAGGCTCAATGCAAAGTCTCAATTCAGCTTCTCCGCCAGGCATGGGTTGGAGTATGGCGCTTTTGTACCGGCCGCAGAAGTACTTGTAAATGATACTGTTTTAAGCAAAAGCAAAATTGCTATATTTGACCTGATCGACCAGGAAATAAATCTTGAAAATCCGAATATCCTGCCGACCGATGTTTTAATTTTCGGGGGGCTTCATTATGAAGAAACAATTGCATCGCAAGGACCGTTTGTAATGAATAGCCGTGAAGAGATCGCCGCCGCTTACAGGGATTTTTTTGAAGGAAAATACGGGGAGATCAATTATACAAAAGTTTAAAAATTGTATGCACAACATTTTGCGGGCCTATATTAATGAAATCACTTCATGTATTATTTCTGATGAAGAATTTAGCTATATCGAAAAGGGGTTTACCGAAAAGTCAATGAAAAAAAAACAATTCCTTCTTCATGAAGGTACTGTTTGTAAGTATATGGCGTTTATTGTGAAAGGAGCCATGCGGCAATATTCAATTGATGAAAAAGGGAATGAACATATTGTTCGTTTCGGTATCGAGGGTTGGTGGATGAGTGATCGTGAAAGCCTGCTAATGCTTACTCCTTCCAAATACAACATAGATGCGTTGGAGGATTGTGATCTTCTGGTAGCGACGAATGAACAACTAACCATGGTAAAGAACCAATCCCTCGTTTTCCTTAAAATGGCCCATATACTGGACTCCCGGCATTCTATCGCTTCTCAAAATCGAATTCAGGCTTCTATCAGCTATACAGCGGAAGAAAAAGTAATGGACCTTATGAAGAGTTACCCTTCTTTTTTAAAACGATTTCCCCAAAATATGCTTGCGTCATATCTTGGCCTCAGCCCCGAGACCTTTAGCAGGATACGCAAGCAAATACTCATGAAATAACAGGACACCTGTCTTTAAATACGCGCCTGAATAATTGTTTAAAATGCGGTAAATCCGCCATCCACTACTAATTCAGCACCTGTCATAAATGACGACTCCTTACTGGCGAGAAATAAAATGCCTGTAGCTAATTCTTCGGGGCTGGCCCCGCGGCCCATTGGAGTATTTCCAATTGCCATATCCCTGAAGCGGGAGGCGTCTTCCATATCCCGCACCATCGGTGTGTTCACATAACCGGGATGAATAGAGTTGACACGAATACCCTGCCTGGCAAGTTCAATGGCAGCGCCTTTCGAAAGCATTCTTGCTCCTCCTTTTGAAGCCGTATATGCATTGCCTCCTGCATTGCCGGTAATGCCAGCAATGGAAGAAACATTAACAATTGAAGCTCCCTCTTGCATATAAGGAACGACTGTTTTGATCCCGAGGAATGTGCCCACAAGATTAGTGGACAGTACCCGCATAAACTCCTCCACCGTTCTATCCTGTAATGGCGATAACAGGTCTCCTGTTATGCCCGCGTTATTTACCAGGACATCAATTCTTCCAAATTGTTTGACAAGTCTGTCCACAACTCCCTTCCAATCTTCCTCGCTGGCTACATTCTGAATGGCATACATAGCCGTTCCTCCATTACTTTGAATATTGTAAACAACATCCTTTAACGGAGCTTCTTTCATGCCTGTAATCATTACGAAGGCCCCTTCCCTGGCAAACAAGAGTGCCGTCGCGGCCCCTATTCCAGTACCTCCGCCAGTAACAAACGTTACAGCACCCTTTAATCTGCCTTCCGAAATCTGTTTATTGTCTTTTTGGTTTAGGTTGATCATAATCTAGCTGTTAATTGACTTCATTACGCTATGCAATTCAAAGTAACAATGTTGGTGGCGGGCAACCCTTGATGTATATTAAGAAACGAGCTTATCATAAATCAAGACCCGATGCAATTGATCTATATCAACCCGATTTATTGGTACATATCATTTTTGATTCCTATTCGCGTGGCCATCTTTGAATCGTCAATCTTTAATTATCTAAAAAATCAAAACTATGTCCACAATGCAAAAAAATCCAAAAGCAGGTCTTGAAGCACTATTAACTCCTGACAACTGTGCACTGATACTGATCGATCATCAGCCTTTCCAGTTCGCTGGCCTGCGGAGCCATGATACGCAAACCATCATTAACAATGTGGTTGGACTGACAAAAGCAGCAAAAGTTTTTAATGTTCCGACACTATTCACCACTGTTGTTGAAAAACAGGGAGGATTCCTGATTAAACAGTTACAGGAGATTTTCCCCGATCAGAAACCCATTGATCGAACTTTTATTAATACCTGGCAAGATGAAAGAGTAGTGGATTGGGTAAAAAAAACCGGCAAGAAAAAAATTGTGATCGCTGCTTTATGGACGGAAATCTGCCTGGCGATGCCTGCAATTCAGGCGGCTGGCGAAGGTTATGAAGTTTATATTGTAACAGATGCCTCAGGAGGTGTGAGCCTGGAAGCTCATGAAATGGCAATTCAACGGATGATCCAGGCGGGATGCATCCCCATCACATGGACTGTTTTTGGTTCAGAATTGCAACGTGACTGGGCAAGAACAGCAACAGTTCCCGCGCTTGCACAAACACTAATCGATCATTTTGGAAATGTGGGTACAAGTCTTCAGTGGGAATGGCAATTACTGGCCACACCGACACCGGAAGAAAATACAGGTGTCTGAATATTGCTCGCCTGAAACAGATAATCGAAAGTGATTTCGAAAAGCGCTGCACACTTCCCTGCATTATAAATCAGAGTAAAATACATGAACCCGTAGAAGTGTGCAGCGTTTTACCTTCCAAATTGAGCTCAGTTTCAGTTCTCGGGCGACAACCTACTTTTATACTTAAACAACCGCAAAAGACATTATGAAAAAAACATTTGGTATTATTGGATCAGGCAATATTGGACAGGCAGTAGCTCACCATTTACTTAAAGCCGGATTTCATATTATTTTAAGTAACAGTCGCGGGCCAGAGTCAATGAAAGAAATAATAAAATCACTTGGTGCTGGCGCAAGAGCAGGAACTGTTGAAGAGGCTGTAAAAGCAGACATCGTTTTACTTTCTCTTCCCTGGTCAGAGGTGCCATCACTTTCTACCCTGACTGATTGGTCAGGCAGGATTGTTATTGATGCTACCAATCATTTTATTACCTACGCACCCGATTTTCAGGTAGCCGATCTTAAGGAAAAATCTTCATCCCAGGTAGTAGCTGAATTCCTTCCCGGAGCAAGCATTGTAAAAGCATTTAACACTTTGTATTTTAAGATACTGGCTCAAGATCCAAAACAGGCTGGCGGCAGAAGGGTACTATTTATATCAGGTGACGACACTTCATCAAAGACCGAGGTGAGTGATGTTATTAACGAACTTGGATTTGCCGTAATCGACTTAGGCGATCTTGCTCACGGCAGCAAGCTCCAACAAGCCAAAGGATCTGTAGCGACTCTTAATCTGATCCAATTGTAAGTCTGGAAGTCAAAGCCAAGTTTTGTTGTGCAGGCAACCGGGGATAAGAGCATCCGTCCGGAGATACAGGAGAAAATGTACCAGCGATCAAATATTAAAGTGACCAAAATTAAAGGTAGTCATGCTATATATCCCAGCCTGATGCAGTCGCTAAAGTGATCGCAGATACGGCTGAGGCTGTGTCAAACAGTAAAGTCATTTCCGTACAGGGAGGAAAGTATGTCTTTCCTCCTTTTTATTCGTACTATTTTGATATTCCTTGTTAATGTGAATAATGCTAATGCCCACCCAGGCGATTATTTTGTTTTAGTCTCCACCTGCTCCTTTTAATCTTGCTAAAGAAATTGCGTATGGCTGCTGAATATGTCTCCATCTGTTTTTAGAGCAGATCGTGCATAATATCAGGATATTCCTGGTAAAATCTGTATTCCCCGCAGCATGCTTTTTTTTCTATCCCGCCCGATTTTTTGTAGATTAGTTTGAATAAAGGGCGGTTCAGGATAGATGCCCGCAGCAACCTTACTTTCAAGACCCTTAGATACCGGGAACTAATTATAAAGTAAACGACACTGACATGAGAATAATTATCTGCCTCACATTGCTTATGATTGTTCATTTTGCCTATTCACAAAACGGAACTGCACTTCAGTCCAGGCAGATTGATTCATTGCTGGAAAGATACGCGGCGCTCGACCAGTTTTCGGGTAGCGTACTTGTGGCCCGCAAGGGCCAGGTGATCCTGTCAAAAGGGTATGGAATGGCCAACCGGGAATGGAATATACCAGCAAAACCGGGAACACGTTTCAGGATAGCGTCGCTGACAAAACAGTTTACAGGAATGCTGATTATGCAATTAAAACAAGCTAATAAAATTGACCTGCAGGCACCTATTACCAAATACCTTCCCTGGCTCCCGCGGTATATTGGAGACAGGGTTACGATACACCAGTTATTGACCCATACATCAGGGGTACGCAACTTCACCGATAGAAATGATTTTTTTGCCGGGGTAAGTCAGTTGGAGTTTTCTACGCAGGACTTCATTAAAAAGTATTGTGTGGATTCTCTGGAGTTTGAGCCAGGTACGAAATTTCATTATTCCAATGGCGGCTATTATATATTGGGAGGCATTATTGAGGCCGTAACGAATAAAAGTTTTGGGCAGGTATTGAAAGAGCAAATACTGGATGTTGCAGGCATGAAAAATTCGGGTATAGACGATCCCCGTAAGATTGTGCCGGAACGGGCAGTAGGTTATGAGATGCCCTATGGTATATGGGAAAATGCGAAATTCATCAATAGTCCTGCCACTATCGGAGCCGCAGGAGATATGTATTCTACTGTAGAAGACCTTTACAAATGGGACCGGGCCCTGTACGGTAACCGCTTGCTATCGGAAGAAAATAAAAAAATATTTTTTGCACCTTACCTGAATGGCTATGCTTATGGAATAGGTGTTGTGAACATTACTATCGGTAATGAAAAAGATTCAGTGGTATTAATGGCTCATACGGGAGGCATCAATGGATTTCGTGCAAAGATCCTCCGCATTATCAACACAGAGGAAGTGATCATCGCATGCAGCAACACTTCTGATGATTATAGTACGGCTGATATTTCTGAAATTACGTTAAACGTTCTGCTGTTGTTGCATAATCAGCCCTGCCCCCGTCCGGCGCCCCATATTGTTACTGAAACAGGAAGAAGAGTTTTAACAGGAGCTGTTGATGATGGTCTCCGTTTCTATCGAAGTAATCAACGATCAGCTGCATATGATTTTAAGG
>CAZGSG010000088.1:0-20444 GCA_964528095.1 uncultured Terrimonas sp. | reverse complement strand
ATAATTATTTCCATATAATTTTTTTATAAAGACCAATACCACGTTTTAGTTTCGGCCATCTTACATGATCATTTTTTCAATCGGTACCACCAATATACCTTGTGCGCCTGCCGCTTTGAGTTGTTCAATGATCTCCCAAAAATCATTCTCATCAATCACGCTGTGTACACTGCTCCAGCCAGATGTGGCCAGGGGTAGGACCGTGGGGCTTTTCATACCCGGCAATAAACCAATGATCTCTTCTAATTTATTATTAGGTGCATTAAGCAGAATGTATTTGTTATTCTTTGCTTTTTTCACCGACCGGATCCGGAACAAGAGCCGCTGCAGCAATTGTTCTTTTTCGACATCCATGTTTTTATTTTGGATCAATACGGCCTGTGAATGAAGAATGGTCTCCACTTCTTTAAGTCCATTGGTAAGTAAAGTGGATCCGCTGCTTACCAAGTCGCATATTGCTTCTGCAAGCCCTATCCCGGGGGCGATTTCAACGCTGCCACTGATTTCATGTATCTCGGCGCTGATCTTATTCTTATCCAGGTATTCCTGTAGCAACACCGGATAGCTGGTAGCGATGCGCTTGCCATTCAGGCTTTTGTTGTCATATGCTTCATTTCTCCCCACGGCAATAGAAAGCCGGCATTTTCCAAATCCTAATTGCTCTACTACCTCAACAAGTTTTTTCTTTTCATACACAACGTTTTCACCTACAATACCCGCATCAGCTACCGCGTCTTCCACATATTGAGGAATATCATCGTCCCGGAGAAAATAAACTTCCAGCGGGAAATTAGCAGCTGTTGTTTTTAACTTATTACCCCCGTTGGAAATATCTATCCCGCACTCCTTTAACAGCCGCAGGGAATCTTCCTGTAACCTGCCTGATTTTTGGATCGCAATTTTTAGCTTCATAACAATTATCCCCGGAACACATTTAGTTTTATAAATAAAAAGGGCCTACCTGATGGTAAGCCCCGTAAAAAGTTAATATGTTTAGATCTTACATAAAACCATCACAGCTTACCGCGTGAGCAAGATGATGATGATGAATATGCAGATTGTTGATCATTTTCGATTTATTGCTGCAAAAATAGGGTCCTTTTCGATAACCCAAAATTTTATTTCCGTTTTATACAATAAAAAATACCCAGTATGTGGTATTGCAAAATTGAGACATTCCTGTTAATATTGACTTGGTTTTTCATAGGATATTGGATTTTAAAACGGGGCTGGATTTTTATCCTGGCCCTTTTTTTATATTTTACCCTCGGCCATGCCCGCTATCTACTCCATTGGCTGATACCAGAGCGTTTCACCGCGAGCTTATTAAACCTTCATTGGGTCAAATGAAGACAGGGAATATATCCCACCAGGGAGTCGTCAATAGTTGTTTCAATCACATTATTAAACACATTGGTGGCGATCATCTGCCCTGCAAAAGCAATCAATACGACCATTTGTTCCTGGCTATATTGTCTTGCCGTACAATCGTAGATATGATCGGCAATATTTCCCCGGTACCGCGCCATACTGCTGCCCAGGTCCACCAGGCACCGATCCTGGACTGATAAGTGCAAATGGTCAGGATCTTCGCCTCCGTCAGCGATCAGTTTTCTAAAAAAAGCAGACCAAAGCGGGCTTTCCGATGCGAGGGAAATGGAGTAGGCATAGAGATATGCCAGCCTGGGACCTGTTATTTTCTGTACTTCCTCGTATAACGGATACCATTGCATATAGATATCAAAAGCCAGCGGAGAATGGTAAAGGGTTGCTTTCATATTGTTAATACCGCCATTGTATTGCAGCAAATGGCTGGTGAAAGCTGCCTTAATAACCGGCTGTATCTCATTGTTTGCTAGTGGCGCTATTCTCGGCATAAGTATTTTTTTATAGTTTAAAACAACTTATAACCAGCTCTGCTGACTGTATTTTAGCAGGTGCCGGTTTTTTTCAATTATCGGAAGCAGACAGTTTTTGTAATTAAATCCCGACGATGTATATTTGTCTACAAATTTAGTGGACTATTAATAATAAACAACGATGACCCGCAGATTTTATTATCCTTTATCATCTATTTGTTGTTGTTGACTGCCCGGTTACGCCTGCCTGCCTTTTGTTTATTTCTAAAATCACTCACATGAAAAATTTGTTCTTCTTCTTTTTTGTTTTATTATCCTTATCTTTTTTTGCGCAGGACACAGTTGCACAAAAAGAGACCCGCACTATATCCGGCATTATAAAGTCATATGAAGAAGCTACTCCGTTGGAGGGAGTACTTGTAACCGTAAAAGGAACACAGCGGCAATCCGGCTCACAGCCTGATGGAATCTATTATATAACCGTGTCGGCAAAAGATTCTGTGCTGAAGTTCAGTTACGACGGGTTTTATTCCCAGGAAATAAAGATCACTAACGCGAGCGAGTATAATATCAGCCTGAAAAGATCGGATACAGAAATAAATAAACGCGGCGAGAGCTATTTCTCCGGGCTGCGTATGATCCAAAGAAACGCTGTAAAATCTACCCCTGTTTCAACTAATTTCTTCTAATACTATTCCATCCACTATTCAATTTTACTATATGCGAAAACTAATCTTAGCCCTGGGCCTTTTATTTATTTCCCAGTTGCTGTTATCGACAACCAATCAAAAGACCGGATCGGCTGAAGTTTCCGGAAAGGTGATCAATGCGCAGACCGGAAAACCCGTCGAGAATGTATACCTCTATATAACGGAAGGTGAAGAGGAAGCGATATCGAATTCAAGAGGTACATTCCGTATTACCACCTGGCGCAAACTGCCTGTGACGCTCACTATACAACACCCGGGTTATGAAAAGCAGCAAATAAGAATCACCAGTCTACCTGCTGCTGTCGAAGTCAGGATCAATAAAAAATAGCTTAAAGCGATCATACGATATACCTTTTTATAAGTACCTCAGCCACCATTGGCTATGTTCCTGTTTATATTTATTGAACCAGCGACTTGGCAGGTATAGCATCGCAACGACGGATATCCAAATAAGGTAGACAACCGGGAGACCATAACCAAAATTAGCAGGCCGGAAAAAGAAGGGACCGGTCGTGATTTCACTGCTGGAATGGTTTGTTGCAAAAAACACCATTACCAATATAAAATGCAATAAATAAAAATGCAGAATATAGTAAAAGAATGGAACCCGGCCATACACCGACACTACCCTTGTCCATTTACCACTGATATTTTCAAATAAATAAAGCAATATAAGTGCGGGCCCAAGTGTCATGCACAGGTATTGTAATGATGGTGGGTATTTGCTGGTGTTCAGGAAAACAAATACGTTTTTTAGAAACCCTTCCTGTTCCTTCCACGGTTGAGGATTTCCGTACACATTAACAAATCGTAGTAGAATAAATAAGATGATGAGGCCAATGCCAGCGATCAACAAAAATCTTTTACGTTGTTCGGAAGCAATTCCTTTTTTGAAATAATGACCGGCGCAATAACCCAGCAGCATCACTCCTGTCCAGGGGAGAACAGCATAGAATATCCCAACAAAATGATTATCGCCCAGGGGAACAACCGTGCCAAAAGAAGTAAACAATATCTTCCAGATCAACGCTGCTGTTCCTGTTTCCGGCAGGCTTATATGATCCAGTATATTATGCCCGAAGAATAAAACCAATCCTGTGATCAATACTAATTCAAAAGATATTTGGCTAAGCAGCCCGAGAATGATCATGCTTAATCCAATAGCCCAGATCACTTGGAGGATAATAAAATGATAGCCCGGATCGAAATTCAGTCCAAAACCAACGATGACCAGCTCTACAATGACCAGCCAGATCCCTCTTTTGAGCATAAACGCGCTTGCTTCCTTTTTCGACTTTTTTTGCGATGAAAGATAGGCGGACAAACCCGATAAGAATACAAAAGTAGGAGCACAAAAATGGGTGATCCAACGTGTAAAATATAACCAGACTGTGGTAGTGTCGGCATTAAGCGGATCGGCTGTCATAGCAGTACGATGAAAAAAATCCCTGGTATGGTCAAGCGCCATAATGATCATCACTATTCCACGAAGGATATCAATAGAGGCAATCCGATAAGGACGTTCGGTCGAGGTAAGTGTTGTCATTGAATTACTGGCTTTGGAAGAATAAGATAAGAATTATTCTACTAATTGCCAGGGTAAGCAGCTATCTGGACCCAGGTATACGTAAATCTTTAATTAAGTAGTCTTTTTGTGTTGAATCTCTTTATTACAGCAATTCACCTATCTTGGCGAAAATTTATACCCGCATGGCTTCGACAAAACTGACGATCAATAATAACGGATCGGTAAAAATAGAAGGAGATTTCGAAATTGTAGATAGAACAGGCGCTCCGTATGATCTTGCTGGCAGAACGATCGTTTCCATCTGCCGCTGCGGTCTTTCGAAGAATAAACCCTTTTGCGATGGGTCGCATAATGGGCATTTTGAGCATGAGGCAGTTGCGTTTGCATTACCACCGAAGAAGACTGTATGAGCATTGGCCCGGGGAGTGATTTTCTTTTTAGAGGTTTTTAAGTACTGTAGTTATGGATTTCATAAAAAGGCTTCATACAGGGTATTTTAGAATAGCTTTCTGTTTCGATTAATACAGCGTAAGTCATAATAGAGATTGAAGAATTGTTCTTCCTGTTCCTGCGTCACTAACACAGCAACTGGTTTCACACAGAGTATTTTAGAATAGCCATTCTGTTCCCATTAATATAACTTAAGTTCTATAATAGAGATTGAAGAATGGTCCTTCTTGTTCCTGCATCACTAACACAGCAACAGGTTTCACGCAGAGCTAACAGAGATAATGAGCTAAGGAATAGCCTGGATATTTATACATTTATTATCGGCTGAAACAAAGAGCTAGCAGAGCGTTTTCACTGACGTGAAAACAGCACCCTGATCAACGGCTACTTTTTCACGCAGTGAAAAATCTCCTTGGCTCATCCGTTCATACAAATAAAGAATAAACAAATAGCTCAGCTCCTCCTTAGCTCACATGTACAACAAATAATAATTGCATAAATATAATTTGGCTTCCTTAGCTCATTATCTCTGTTAGCTCTGTGTGAAACCCCTTACAATAATTTTACACAACAAAAATTTAAAGCCCGACTCCTAAAATCTCTCTAAATAAAGTTCTCCTTACGCTCCTTCCTACAAAAGGGATAGCTCCATTTTTATATTAGCACGCGCATATAAGGTATCTCCTACAGGTATTTCGGTAAAACCCAGCTTGTAATATAAATTAAGTGCCGGTTGCAGTATACGGTTCGACTCAAGCCAAACTCTTTTTGCTCCTGCCGACCGGGCTTTTTCTATTGCAGCCTGCCCCAGTTTCTTCCCGATCTGTTTTCCCTGCAATGCAGGATCAACCGCCATTTTGGCCAGCTCGAACTCGAGTGCGCCTGTTCTGATCAGCGCACATACACCAACTACTTTTTCATTGTACAGGGCAAACAGGATATAACCTCCCTTTGATATAATATACTCGTTGGGATTGTCAAGTTGTTCGAGATCGTGCTCCTCTACACGGAAATACCGTTCTATCCACTGTATATTGAGCCGCTTATAATCTGTGGCGTATTCCTCCCGGTAATCTACCACGCTTACTACATTCATTGTTTCAGTCATAGTTTTTGATATCTTTTATAATAAGATTGTTCTGCCAATAGTTGTTCCATCTCTTCAATCGCTTTAAGCAGGTGGTGCTGCTGGCTTTTCATCAGTTGTTTGTTTAGCCGGTCTATTTTTTTCCATACTTTCTCAAGAGCAGGTAAGGAGGTTTTGCCCTTTTTCGACAGTTTTAACAATCGCTTACGTCCATCACCCGGCGATTTCACCGATTCTATAAATCCTTTCTGTTCCAGTTCTTTTGCGAGGTTGATGATCGCGGGATGCGTAAGACTTAATTCATCCGCTATTTCCATTATACCAATACCATCACGCTGACTGATCAGATAAAAGAGTATAAAATATTTCGTTTCAAAATCAAGACCGTTCTCTACATATATCCTTGACACATCTTTTGAGAAAATGTCATTCATCCTGCGAAGCCTGGCTCCTATCGCTAATTCTCCCAGTTTATCAATTGTGTTCGGCTGCATAAGTAAGTATTTACGTAACTAGTTACCAAAAATAAACAATCTTTTAATTCCGGAGATCAAATTCAAAAAAAATAGCAGATCAGGATTTGTGAGAAGCAATGAATGCTTTTTTTGTATTCTAAGCCCCTTGCGCTTAAACTATCATCCGGGTTAATTAGTTTAATCCTGCATATGAAATAAAATACCTGTTAAATTCCCGGGTTTTTAGTTCCCGCAGTGACATAGTTTAGAAATACTCGTCTATATAGAGACATTTATCGCTAACCTAAATACATTTTTTATGAAAAAAGGAATATTCCTGGGTCTCTTGCTGGGTCTTTTATTCACTGCTAAACTTCCCGCTCAGGTCGTATCCAAAGATTCTATTAGCACCCTGAAGCAGGAAAAAGAAATTTTGAAGATTAGCGGAACATTAAACAGCCGCAAACTGGAATTGGCAAAACTGGAAAATTCTCTTGCCGAAACGTCCAGGAAAGCATTGAACAACGCCGAAGACGCTAAGAAAATCGCCGCTGACAATTCCGAAGCTGCTGATAAATTAGCCAAAGACCCACAGAATAAATCATTGGCACGGAAAGCCCGTAAATCGGCCAGAAGCGCGGAGAGAAATGCAAAAGATGCCAGAAAATCGACAGCCCGCCTGGATCAACTCCAAAAAGATATTGATTCACTTAGAAAGAAGATAGCGGATGATGAATCCGAGTTGGCAAAGCTTCAACAAAGCGGTAATTGATCAGCCTGTCCTTCGCATCGTTAACCTATTGTTTTAATCCGTACCCTTTACTTTCAGCGATCAGTACTCTTATCTGACCAGATATACAGGCCATCTACCATTTATCATATTTATTCCTTTTATAACAGCCTCCTTATTGCTCCTCTTACCTACCCTCGATTTTAATCAGGTATCTTCGCGCACGTGTTTAAACAGCTAATCACAGTTGTTTTATTACCTGACTAAATATGATTGCCTGTCGAACAATTCTGTATCGGTATTGTTAGCAGGAGTTCATCCTATCAGCTCATGAGATTTGTTATTTTATTCCTGTCTTTTCCTTTTTTCGTTCTGAATTCCCGTGCACAAAATGACCCTGAGCCCTCCCGATCTCCGGATATGGGCAACCTGCAGATCAAAACCAGCCGTCTTTATGGAAAACTGGTTGATCAAAAAACAGGCAAGGGTGTAGAAGCAGCTTCTGTACAACTCTTCCTTGCTGGCGTCGATAGCCTTGTTGATGGCATGCTTACTCCTGCGAATGGTGATTTTAATTTTATCAACCCTCCTGCAGCAGATAGTTTCCGCATTGTTGTTTCGGCAATTGGTTATGAGACCTGGTCTCAAACAATCCGCACTTCCACTTTAACGCGAAATAATAATACAGCCAGGTTTGAAAAAGACCTGGGCAATATAGAACTGGTAGCCCAAGTAAAACAATTGGAGAATGTAACCGTCACTGGTAGTCGGCCTGCCCTCGAAATGGGTATCGACCGAAGAGTATTTAATGTAGCAAAAAGCCTGACCTCTACGGGCGGAACAGCGATTGATGTGATGAAGAATATCCCATCCGTATCAGTGGATATTGATGGAAATGTGCAGCTGCGCAGTGCTTCGCCTCAAATATTTGTGGATGGACGCCCCACGATCCTTACTCTCGACCAGATACCTGCTGATAATATCGAAAAAGTGGAATTGATCACGAACCCTTCTGCCAAATACGATGCCGCTTCATCTGGTGGTATCATAAATGTGGTGTTGAAAAAAAATAAACGTACCGGCCTAAATGGTATCGCTTCTATCGCGGCAGGTTCACCAAAAGTGTTTAACAGCAACCTGAATATAAATATCCGTCAGGATAAGATCAATTTCTTTGTCATTGGCAGCTACAACCAGGGTGGTGGAAAAAATAAAGGCGAGACCATTCGTGAAAACAAAGACAATGGACAAACCAAAGATTATTTCAACCAGGTGACCCGCAATGACCGTATGCGCAGATTTCGTTCCCTTCGGTTTGGCGTAGACTATTTTATCGACAATCGAAATACGCTTTCCTTTAGCCAGGATTTTGGTACAGGTCGCTTTACAAATACTGAAACACAAAATCAGGAATACCTGAACAGCAACCAGAATCTGCAATACAGGGGTGACCGGTTAAGCAATGGCCGCTTTAAAAGCAACAGGAATAGCAGCAAGATCAATTTCAAACATAGTTTTCCCAAAGAAGGACAGGAACTGACGGCAGACATTACCTATAACTATGGCAACCGTGGCAGCAACTCTGATATAGTCAATAACTATTTAAATCCCGATGGAACCGCGAACCGCCCCTCAACAATGGTCAGAAATATAGGGCGGAGCAATAACGACCAGTTGACCATGCAGGCAGACTATGTACACCCGCTGGATGAGAACACCAAACTGGAAACTGGTTTTCGCAGCTACTCAAATGATTTTAAGAGTTTCTACGATGCCTTCGGTATTAATAATGGCCAGGAAACAAAGCTCTCGTTGAGCAACAATTATGCATATACAGAAAAAGTAAATGCGATCTATGCAACCTTCTCTAAAAAATATGGCGATTTCTCTTTCCAGGCTGGCTTGCGCGCAGAGCATGCAAAATTTGATGGCTTGCTTGTCGATAGCGCTTTCAAATTCGGGTATGAGTATCCGAAACAGTTAAAGAAGATCTGGGATGGTATATTCCCCAGCTTATTCCTTACACAGAAGATCAGCGAAAGCGACCAGGTGCAGTTAAATTTCTCCCGTCGTATCGGGCGTCCGGATTTCTGGCAGATCAATCCTTTTATTGATATCAATGACCCGGTAAATCTCCGCCAGGGCAATCCACAATTGAAGCCTGAGTTTGTCAATTCATTTGAATTGAACTACAGCAAAGATTATAAGAGCGGGAATTTTTTAGGTTCTATTTATTTCCGCAACAACCCGGCCGATATCACTCAATACAGCGATACGATTACTGCAGCACAATATGCCCAGTTAGCCAACGCGGGTGTTGATCCCAATGCCATACTAAATACTTTTATCAATGGTAGCATTACCGACCGGTATGGTGTGGAATTCACTGTTCAGCAAAAACTGGGAAGCAATTTTGACATCACTCCTACGATCGATATGCAATACCGGACGGTAAAAGCTTCAGTAGATAAGGTAGACCTTAACAATAAGGGGTTTAACTGGGAAGCAAAGCTGACCATGAATTACAAGATCGTGACCCGGCCTACTTCTTTTTTCAACAATCTTAGTTTCCAGTTGATGGGAGACTATGAAGGCCCCCGGGTTATTCCACAGGGTAAAACAAAATCAGAATTTGGTAGTGATTTTGCGATGCGTAAAGATTTTCTGAAAAATAATAAGGCTACAGTCACTTTTGGCATCAATGATATCTTCAATACCCAACGCTGGGGAAATGTGTATGATACACCAGCTTTTTACCAGGATTCCTATAGCAGGTGGAGCGTTCGTACATTCCGTCTGAGCTTTAGTTATAAATTTGGCAAGGCGGATTTCTCCCTGTTAAACAAACATGATAAGGGTTCAGGAGATGATTAAGCATGCCATTGTCTAAAACCGGTTTATTTACTTAGCCAGTACCAAAGTACTATAAGCAGGCAGTTGCAACATCCTGTCTTTTAACATTGCCTGATTCGTTTTGAAAATGATTTGTTTATACCCTTGCAACTCATCAGCCAGGCTAATTGATACCGGGGAAGAAGAAACATTATGTATTACCAGTAATGACTGATCTGTAGTAAATCGTTCGAAAATCGCAACCTGTTTGAAGCTGGTACTTACGGACCTGAGCTCGCCGTAGGTAAGCGCCTTATTACTATTCCTTAATGCAATCAACGATTTATAATGATTAAGCAGCGAGGCCTTATTATTTATCTGCTGTGATTCAGCGGCCACTGTGCTGTCTGTACTGTAGCGGGGCTTGATCCAGCTGGTGCGACTTTTATCTTTCGAAAAAACATCCCATAAAAAAGGCTCACGGATATATTGATCAGGTTTTTTTCCTGTCATCCCAATCTCTTCTCCATAATATAAATAGGGCGAACCTGGTAAGGTTAGTAAGATAGCAGCCGCCATTTTTGCCTTATTGAGATCGTTGCCCAACATACTCATGATACGATTCTGATCATGATTGGTCAGAAAGATAGCATCGATAAATTCAGGATTTACAGATTGATAGAATTCCCTGATCTTAGCGAGTTTGATCGCGAGCGAATCAGCTTGTTGTTCATTGACCGCTTTGGTGATGGCAAAACCAAGATCAAAATCAAAAAGCGCAGGAATGCCTTTAAGATAAGGCCCCACGACCTCGGCGGGAGCCCACACCTCTCCTATGATATAAGCATCGTTCTTTACTTTTTGCATTTCCTGGCGAAAATAGATCCACCAGTTATGATTATCGGCAGCACGTTCATCAGGGAAAATATGTCTTGCCGCATCCAGGCGAAAGCCATCGACCCCGATATCTTTTAACCAGTACTGCCCTATCTTAAATACTTCTTTCCGGAGTTTAGGATTATCAAAATTGAGATCAGGCATATTGCCGCCAAAATAACTGTAATAGAGGTTATCACTACCATCAACCTTATTCCAGTGACGGCTATTGTCCGAGTCACCTGAGATCTTTTTTACAGGTGCTTTTGTTTGGGGATCATCCTTATCTGTCCATACATAATAGTCGCGGTAAGGGCTATTTTCGTTTGTCTTTGCGTCTATAAACCAGGGATGTTTGCTGGAAGAATGATTTAGCACCATATCCATCACTACGTGAATGCCCCGCGAATGTGCTTCTTTAATAAAGGTCTTAAAATCATCTATTGTTCCATAATCGGGATGTATATTATAGTAATCCGTCACATCATATTTATGATAGGAAGGAGATGGATTGATTGGCATAAGCCATACCCCCTCTATACCCAATTCTTTTAAATAATCGAGCTTGGAAGTCATCCCTTTTATATCGCCGATACCGTCTCCGTTCGAGTCGGCAAAGGACTGAACAAATATTTCGTAAGTGACAGCCCGTGGCCAGGCACTTATTTTTGTTGGCTGTCCATAAATTAATTGCGATGTAAAAAAGAATAAAAGAAAAATGGATTGCCTCAGCATGCGACAAGATTTAGGTTAATTGCCTGACTATAATGAAACTCTCAGCATCATACATATAGAAAGGTGTACAGCAGTACATCCTTTTCCCGAATCGAATACTATTTTATGACAGCAAGCCATGCTTCGGCCATAAGCGCTGCCCCAGCAAGACTTGGATGTACGCCGTCGCCGGTCCAGTAGGATGCTGGCGCTTCTTTGATCGCTTTGTCAAATACACTTTGATATGGGATCCAGGTGGCCTGGTATTTTTTTGCGATATTGCGCGCTGCAGCCTGGTAATCATAAAAAGCGGGAAACCATTTATCGTCCACCGCCTTCACTCCCGGAACAGCAAATGGCTCTCCAATGATCAGTTTTACTCCGGGCAGTTTTTGAAGGGTACGATCAAGTAAAGCGGAAAAATCATCTTCATAGATTTTTACCGTCCCTTCATATTTGCCATTTAGCTTATGCCAGAAATCATTTACCCCAATAAGAATACTCAGCACGTTTGGCTTAAGATCAATACAGTCGGCATCCCAGCGTTCTGCCAATTGGTATACTTTGTTGCCACTTATCCCACGATTGTGAATAGCTAAGTTTTTACGACCCTGCTCGTTTAGCAGTTCAGCAGCTGCGAGCAATGCATATCCATTGCCTAAAGAGCCCGCGGAATTGGCCGTTGGGCCTGTTTTAGCACGGCCTGCATCTGTAATAGAATCCCCTTGAAAAAGGATGATATCATTTGTATTCAACCTGACTTTTTGAGCTTTACTCTCATTCATTACCGCGGATGCAATTCCCGGTATGGAAAAACCTGCAATAGTCAGGGTTGCTGTATTCTTAATAAAGTTTCTGCGATCGCTCATTGAAATAAGTTTAATAATAAATATAAGTCGTAAATATTAACCCGGCTTGCTGCTTAAAGGCATTCTTAAAGTTACATGCCCTACTCATGCGAAAAAAAATAAACTTTGTTTTTATACTGGCTTTTTACTTAAAACAATAATACTTTATCTGAAAATACAACATACTGCTGCTGTAATGATCAAATAACTAAACGAACAGGGAAGTATAATTTTATTAAATAAAATTTATACATACACAATAAATTAAATCACCAGAATAGTTTGCAAGTATGGAACATGAGCTATAATATTGTATTGGTTTTTCATAGGATATTGGATTTTAAAAACGGGCTGGATTTCTATCCTGGCCCCTTTTTTTTATATGATCACCCTAAGTAATCTTACGATAAACCGAACCGTAATTTTTGTTTCCAAAAAAGAACTTTAACGCTTGCCGGCTAACCAGGTACGTCCTACTTTTGTATCAGAAGTTGATTGATAGAGAACATTTATCAATCTATCCAATATCATAAGAAAAGACTGTCCAGATCCTTAGAAAAGCCAGAAATACCAAATAATTCTACCAAAGACCAACTTAATCCAGTATCAGTCAACTTCTTTCTTTTATTTTCTCAACTTATAATAGAGCCGCCTCAATAAGGTGGCTTTTTTTTGACTACATCAGAGCATGTACCTTATTGTTCAGCAGGCGTAGCTCCTGCTGCATAGCATGCATCTGCGCTAATAAGTGAGTAACCACTTCTAACCCCTCCACGTTGATGCCCATTTCATATAACTGCACCAGCTTTTCCAACTGGGGTAATTGCTCTTCCGGGATATATGTTCGTTGCTCTTCGATAACGGTCTCTATAAGCCCCGACTCATGAAAGGATTGAATAACGGATAGCTGAATATGATGATATTCACAAAATTCTTCAGCGATAATTAGTTCTTTCGTTGACATAACTTCAATTTTTAGGTTGCAGGTCAGACAATTCTTTGAACAGTTGTTTTTCCCTTTCTGATAGATTAGAAGGAATCAGTACGTTATAAGTAATATACAGGTCACCCATACTCCCGTCTTTCTTATATACAGGCATCCCCTTCCCCTTTAGCCGTACTTTTGTGCCATTTTGTGTGCCGGCTGGCACTGTGAGTTTTACTTTTCCGTTCATTGTATTAATGATCGCTTCGCCTCCAAGTACAGCAGTGTAAAGACCGATCGGGGCAGTCGTATTGAGATCATTGCCCATTCGTTTAAAATCTGTGTGATCGGTGATATGAAATGTAATGTACAGGTCACCGGCCGGTCCACCTTTTACACCAGGGGCTCCATAGCCCTTTAGTTTAATGACCTGGCCATTCTCCACACCAGCCGGGATCGTGATGCGGATATTTTTTCCATCTACGGTAAGGGTTTGTTGATGTGTCTGAAAAATATCCTGCAGATTGAGCTTTAAAGACGCCTGGTAATCCTGGCCGCGGAATTTTGTCTGGCTTTTTCTTCCTGCCCCCGATGCACCACCGAACAATGATTCGAAGAAACTGGAAAAATCCCCCTCCTCATCCATTCCTTCAAATGATCCTCCGCCGGCAGGACGGGTCTGCTGGGAACGACGGGCCTGTTCAAACTGATCAGCATGTTGCCAGTCTTTACCATACTGGTCATATTTTTTTCTTTTCTCCGGATCACTCAATACTTCATTCGCCTCATTGATCTGCTGAAATTTTTTATGCGCGTCCTTATCATTGGGATTCAGATCAGGATGCTGCTTACGGGCCAGCTTCCGATAAGCTTTTTTGATATCATCTGCAGACGCATCTTTCGCAACTCCCAATATCTTGTAGTAATCGACAAAATCCATTTTGTCCCTTTTTTATTTGTATGCTTTCATTAAATAACACGTAAAGTTATTTATTTCTGATACGACTGTCTATAAATAAATTCCCGTAAGGGAGTTAAAGCTTATACTGTTTTTCTATTTCCAGGCCAGCCAGTTTCACCAGGCTGGCAGGTCGCTCCTCATTGATCGTCCATTTACAGTCGTTGAAAGACAGGTATCCAAACGATACATTATTCAATACGACGTGATAAGAAACGGGTAGCCCTGCTTCGTTTAGTTTGTCAGAAGGATTGACCCAGCCTGTATATTTTTTACCATCGGCTTCAAAAGCTATATCAAAAATTTTCTCTTTCATAGTTGTATGTTTTCAAGCGACTGAATAGCTTTCTTTATATCGATCCCTTTCCCCAATACCGGCTTAAATATATCTCCTGTTTCTTTTAACCGGCCAAGGGCGGTATGAATAGTAAAAGCAGACGTCTTTAATCCTTTTTTCACTTCTTCCCAATGCAAGGGCATAGAAACAGTGGCGCCAGGTTTGGGCCTGAGAGAATATGCTGCGGCCAGTGTAGCCTGCGGCCTGTTTTGTAGAAAATCAATATAGATCTTTCCTTTTCTCTTACTCGTAGCTCTTTCAATACTGGTATACCGTGGCAATTGCTCCTGTACAAGTGTGGCGATAAGCCGGCCAAATTCTTTTGAAGCCTCATAATCATATTTTGCGCCTAGCGGAATATAAATATGAATACCCGTTGACCCCGAAGTTTTACAGTAACAATCGACACCTGCACTATCAAGTATCCCTTTTGTTACCAATGCCGTTTCTATTACCTGGTCGAATTTATTCGTGTCCGGGTCCAGGTCGATGATACACCAGTCAGGATTATCCGGTTTTTTAATCCGGCTACTCCAGGGGTTCATTTCGATACATCCCAACGAAGCCATATATAAAAGGTCTTCTTCTTTTTTACAAACCAGGTAGTTCTTTTTTTTTCCCTCCGTTTTATAAGGAAATGTGTCAATCCATGCGGGAATTTTTCCTGTAACATCTTTTTGATAAAAACTTTGCCCGTTAATACCGCCCGGATGGCGGTTTAATGATTGTGGCCGATCAATCAGGTATGGCAATATATACGGGGCAACCTGGTAATAATAATTAAGCAGGTCCCTTTTCGAGATCCTGTCTTTAGGCCAATACAATTTATCGAGGTTAGTGAATTTTAATAAGTGTCCGTTGATTGCTCTTTCCTGTTGTGCAGCTGCGGGGTTCAATAAAGTCTTCCGATCTCCTTTTCCCGGACGTGTGATCATCTTTTCTTTATAAAGCACGGATTTGCCGGTAATTTTCTTCACAGCTATCGCCTTGTCCTGTTTAACCGAATCCGCATTTTTGTCCTCCCGCATTCCCTGGAATGAAGGATGACGCATTACGCCGTCACTGGTCATTTCGGTAAAAGCTACTTCGCAAACCAGCACAGGTTCAAGCCAGGTGGCTTTGGCTGCCGGAGGGTCAGGGCGAAACCGGGAAGCTTTGTTGACATCAGGAACGCTGGTAAACGGACTTGTTTTCCTTTCCAGCGACTTAAACTGTTTCATCATTTCTTTTTGCAGATCCTGCGTGAATCCGGTTCCTATTTTTCCCGTGTACAATAATTTCCCTTTTTCAAAAACGCCTACCAGTAATGAACTGAACATTTTTGAAGTACCCTCATTCAAGGTGTATCCGCCAATTACTACCTCCTGTCTTCGGGCTATTTTTATTTTTAACCAGTCCCTGGAACGAGCGCCGGGGACATAAACACTTTCATTTTTTTTTGCGATGATGCCCTCCAGTTTCATTTTTTTGGCTGCCGCAAAAAAATCAGTACCTGAGGAACTGAATGACTGGCTGACAAGGATCATGGGATGACTGGGTAATACCTTGTTCAATATTTCCCGTCGCTCAAGCAGGGATAGTCCTAACAAAGAATAACCACCATACCATAAAATATCAAACACATAATATAAAAGCTGTCCATCGGCTTCACTCCGCCAGTTTTGAAGTTTCCCAAAACTGGAAATTCCTTCCTCATCCGACACGATCACTTCCCCATCCAGCACCGCATCCAATTCCAGCGTTTTTAAGGCATCTACTACCGGATAAAACTTTTCATTAAACGATTTATCATTACGTGATCTTAAATCGACCTTCCCCTTGTTCAAATGCGCCACCGCGCGATACCCATCCCATTTTATTTCGTAGGACCAACCCTCTTCATCAAATGGCTGATCTACCAGCGTTGCCAGCATGGGGGATAGTTTATGTGGGAATTTCGCTTTAATACCAGTCACCAACTTACTGTTCTTTTTACCGGTCATTGCACGAGTGTTACTATCTTTTCCCGTTGTTCCAGGTTTAATGGTTTTCCGCCCATATACTTTGTCGGGTTCTTTCTCCATTTGATGAATAGTTTTTCCAGATATAACTGATTTTGTTTTTTTAGTAACGTCGGTCTTCTTGGCATAACGGTCCTTTACTTTCATTAATAACCATGAATTCTCTCCCTGGTAAGAAGATTTTACCAATGCATAATCACCTTTCAGCTTTTCCCCATGCAGCGTAAATACCAGTTTGCCTTTATGAAGTTGATGTAGCAAGGCTTTTTCCTGTAAGTTCTTGGTGGCGGGTTTATCCTCTGCCGGCTCATAAACACCTTCATCCCATACGATGACGGTGCCGCCTCCATACTGTCCTTTTGGAATAATGCCTTCAAAATTCCGATAATCATAGGGGTGATCTTCTACCATCATCGCCAGCCGTTTTACAGCGGGATCAGTGGAGGGGCCTTTGGGAACAGCCCAGCTTTTTAAAACACCGTCCATCTCCAAACGGAAATCGTAATGTAGATGCGAGGCATCGTGTTTCTGGATAACGAAACGCAAATCTTCCCTCCCCGGTTTTCCTCCAATAGGTTCAGGTGTCTTTTTAAAAGAACGTTTTTTTTTATATTCAGCTAAAGCCATTTCAAACTAAAATAAATTCTATGCCAATCATTCCTTACCTGCTTTCGCATCGTCCTCAGGATCGCCATCTACCGTTTTATTCTTAAGATCATCATTGGTTACTTTTTCTGCTTTACCTGATTCTTCACCCGGTGCCTTATCATTTCCCTCTAACCCTTTATTCAATTCAAGAGCCTTTTTTTCATCTGCTGCCTGCTTTTGTTGTTTATCCATAATATGAGTATTAATAGGATATAGCCAATTTGATACCAGTTAAACGGTTTACGGGTAACGGCTTATCGATTCCAGCACCCTAAGCATAACCCTCAGTATCCTCTCTTAACAAGATTTTTTAAAAAAAATGGTACTAATATTTTGAACGTACGTATTTTATCGTACCTTCATTTTATGAAAGTGAATACTAAGCCAGGACAGGAAATTTTACCTACCAAATCGGAGTTGGAAGTGTTGCAGGTGCTTTGGGAACTGGGTCCGTCTACTGTCAGGGTCGTACATGATACATTAAATAAACAAAAGGAAACGGTACAATATACTACTACCCTCAAGCTCATGCAGGTGATGACCGAGAAAGGCATGCTATTGAGAGATGAGGGTCAGATGAAACATATCTATAGCGCGGGAATGGAACAGGAGAAGACCAAGGGCTTCCTGCTCGGACGTTTTGTTGATTCAATGTATAACGGATCTGTCAGTAATTTAATGATGGCTTTATTAGGAAACGATAAAACATCCCCAAAGGATCTGGAAAAGATCAAGGAGATGCTGAAAAATATGGACAAGAAATAATCATTATAGTAAAACAGGGCTATGCAATTGTTTATTCTTAATGGATTTATTGGAGAAAAACTGATACCGGCAATAGGCTGGATGCTTATTCATTCGCTATGGCTTGGTATGGTCTTCACCATCATTACCGGTACGGGCTTATTTATAAGCCGAAGCGCCAGTGCCCGGGCCCGATATAATATGGTCTGCATTGTTTTTATCTTATTCATCGCATCCTGTATTACCGCTTTTGCGCGCGAATTGAACAGTGTACAAGTAAATACCGGGGCCTCTCCCCTGTTTGCAGAAAATGAAACGCCGGTAAAGCCGGGCAGCTTTCATAGTTTTTTTTCGGGCCTGGTAAACTTCCTCACAGAACATGCCGCATATATTGTTTTATTATGGTTCATCATTGTATTGTTCAGGGCTGTAAAAATAGTTCGTAGTGTAAAATACATCCGCAGAATAGCCCATCATAAAACACATGCGCCTGGTTTTTTATGGCAGGAAAAAATCACCTCTTTTTGTAAGACACTGAACATAAAAAGAACAGTTTTACTGCTTGAATCGGAACTGGTAAAAGTACCCATGGTACTAGGCCACCTGAAACCAGTCATCCTGATTCCTTTTGGTTTGCTGACACAACTTCCGCCTGCGCAACTGGAAGCGGTATTATTGCATGAACTGGCGCATATTCGCCGTCATGATTACTTCGTTAATTTTTTACAAAGCATCGCGGAAACAGTTTTCTTTTTTAATCCGGGCCTTTTGTGGATATCAGCGATACTGCGGGAAGAACGAGAACATTGCTGTGACGATATTGCTCTTGCACAAACAAACAACAAACAACAATTTATCGAGGCCCTTATCAGCTTTAAAGAATATTCCCTGTATGCACCCGCCGGAACAATGGCTTTTCCCGGAAAGAATAACCAGTTAATGCAGCGGGTAACAAGGATACTGGATAAGAGGACCAAGGTCTTTCACCCCGCAGAAAAAGTATTTTTTTTATTGAGCCTGCTGACGCTGCTATTCATCGCTTTTGTTTTTTTTCAGGGCAGTACAGCAAAAGCTACAGAAATAAAGGGAATAACATTTCAACAGCTCAACCAGTTACCGGTTGAAAATAACCAGCCCTTTTCAGAACGAAGAGTAGAACCGGCTTATATAAACAAAAAGGCCTTGCTACAGGAGGATAAAGCAAGATCAAAAAAGGTACTGATCATTACGGAAAAAAAGCAGGCGAAGGAAAACCAGGAATCAGTAAAACTGATAAATGAAAAAAATCTCCTTGCTGAAAAATCAGAGAAACATCCAGCTGAGTTAACAAAACAGGATAATGAGGAAGAAAAGCTGAACTTCCACAGGCAACAAGCAGAAAAAGATCGTGAGCAGGCACAGCGTGACAGAATACAAGCTGAAAAAGATAAACAACAGGCAGTTGTTGATCGGGCACAAGCAGAGAAAGATCGTGAGCAAGCCCAGCGCGACAGGATACAGGCAGATAAAGACCGCAAACAAGCGGATCTGGACCGTGAACAGGCCCGGCGTGACAGAATACAGGCAGATAAAGATATGCAGGAGGCGATGAAAGCCAGGGCCGAAGCAATCAAATACACGCTGAAAAAGTAAAAAACCTGTATTACAGTAAACAGATATTGAATTAGTAAGTGAATTTATTCCCGGTATAATAAATCTTTGAGCCGCAGTTAAAGTGCGCACTTTTCTGCAACTCTACGCAAACCCCAATTATAACATATAAGCAGTTACCTGATACCATTCACAAAAATGAATAAGGCCAGCTATTGCCTATAACTAATTAAAAAAAATAAAATGAAAAAGAATCGTTTATTCCAGCTCCTGTTATTGACCTCCCTCCTCTTACCCGGCATTACCCAGGCGCAAAATAAGGACAATGCCAAACCCAAAAAGAAAACATACAGCTATTCATCTGAAGATACCAACATTGCAGGTACTTCAATGATAACATTCCAGGAAGATGGACATCAATACAAAATAAAAATGCTGAATGATGAGGTTACGGAATTGATCGTTGATGATAAATTAATTGCCAAAGAGAATTATCCGCAATATGAAACATTGATCAATAAGATCCGGGAACAAATAAAAAGAGATAGAGCTCAGGCAGAAGAAGACCGCAAACAGGCGATGAAAGATCGTGAGCAGGCGAACAGGGACAGAGCACAGGCGGAAAAAGACAGGGAACAGGCAGAAAAAGATAGAGCTCAGGCAGAAAAAGACAGACAACAGTCTGAAGTGGATCGCAAACAGGCGATGAAAGACCGCGAAGAAGCATTAAAAAATAAGGACAGGGCTAAACTCGATGGAGAACAGGCAGAAAAAGACAGAACGCAAGCTAATAAAGACCGTGAACAAGCCATAAAAGATAAAGAACAGGCAATGAAAGACAGGGAACAGGCAGGCAGAGATCGTGAACAGGCTGAAAAAGACAGGCAACAGGCTGTTTTAGACAGGGAGCAGGCAAAAAAAGACCGGATACAGGCAGAGGAAGATAGAAAATTAATACAGGGTTTGCTTGCAGACCTGGTAAAAGAAAATATCGTTGCCAATGAAAAAGAAGTGTTCTCACTGGTGTTAACAGAAAAAGAATTACTGGTTAATGGTAAAAAACAATCGGATGAGCTTCAGGCAAGATTAAAACCCCGCTACCTGAAAAGCCCAAATTCTATTCTCAATTATACCAATATGGGAAAGAGCAGGC
>CAZGSG010000087.1:0-20547 GCA_964528095.1 uncultured Terrimonas sp. | reverse complement strand
CACAACCTGTAATGGCCACATCACAATTGTCAAGATCAGTTTTTGTAATACGGTCCGCCAGTTGCACTCCTGCTGTTTGCAACAGGTCGTCTTCCAGACAGTATACTTTTTGCCAGCCCATTTTCTTTACAAGGCTGTTGAGCTGAAAGGCCAGCTCCTGCCGGTTGATACAGAAAATAAACCGGCCCTGTAGTTTGGTGAATTGTTCGGCAAATTCAATTTCCGCTTCCTGTTTGGCTGGTTGAAACACCGACTCACTGCCTTCACTCTTTGGAAAAGGAAGAGGCGTTGAATGACTCAACGCCTTCCGTATCTTCTTTAAAATATTTTCCTTTGCGGGGGAAAAGCTCATTCCCTTTATTTTTCTATTCTATTTATAATGCCTTGTTGGTAACATCGCTATCATAAGGTGGTACGCCGGCTGATATTTCGCCATTGGGGCTATGATGTTCTTCCTGTCCTTCTTCTTCCTCCACTTCCAGTGTTTTCTTTTCTTCATAAGGACGTTTACCAATCAGGGTTTCCACATCACTCTGGAATAAGACTTCTTTTGACAATAATGCCTCAGCCAGTTTTTCAACCTGTTCTCTTTTTTCTGACAATAGCGCTTTTGTTCTCACATAAGACTCATCGATCAATTTACGTACTTCCTCATCGATCAATTTGGATGTCTCTTCGGAATACGGTTTGGTAAAGCTGGTTTCCTGTTGCGGATCATAAAAACTCACATTACCCACTTTATCGTTCATACCGTATACAGTGACCATTGCATAAGCAATCCTCGTGATCTGTTGCAGATCGTTCTGTGCACCGGTTGAGATCTTTCCAAAGAAAATATCTTCGCTTGCTCTTCCACCCAGCGTCATGCAGATCTGGTCGCTTAACTGGTCTGTATTATATAGATACTGTTCTTTAGGAGTGTATTGCGCATACCCAAGTGCTGCTGTTCCTCTTGGAACGATCGTTACTTTCAGTAGTGGATAAGCATGCTCCAGGTACCAGCCACAGATGGCATGGCCTGCTTCGTGGTATGCGATAATCCTTTTCTCATCAGGAGAAATGATCTTGTTCTTTTTCTCCAGTCCGCCTATTACCCTGTCTACCGCATCCTGGAAGTCTTCCATTTCCACAGCTTCTTTTCCTTTTCTTGCCGCTATCAACGCTGCTTCGTTACATACGTTGGCAATATCAGCTCCGGCAAATCCCGGGGTCTGTTCTGCGAGCTTATAGATATCAAGCTTTTTGGAGATCTTGATCGGTTTGAGGTGCACCTGGAAAATAGCCTGGCGTCCTTTCAGATCCGGTTTGTCGATAGATATCTGCCTGTCGAAACGACCCGGACGCAGCAGCGCCGTATCCAGTACATCAGGGCGGTTGGTAGCTGCCAGTACAATAATGCCTGTATCGGTACCAAAACCATCCATTTCAACAAGAAGTTGGTTAAGGGTGCTTTCTCTTTCATCATTACTCATCATCACATTCTTTCCTCTCGCACGGCCTATCGCATCTATCTCATCAATAAAAATGATACAGGGCGCTTTTTCCCTTGCCTGTTTGAAAAGATCCCTTACCCGGCTGGCTCCCACTCCCACAAACATTTCAACAAAATCAGAACCACTGAGACTGAAGAAAGGCACCTGCGCTTCTCCTGCCATTGCTTTTGCAAGTAATGTCTTACCTGTACCTGGAGGGCCTACCAATAACGCGCCCTTTGGTATTTTACCTCCGAGCGATGTATATTTTTTGGGGCTTTTTAAGAAATCCACGATCTCCATTACTTCTACTTTCGCTTCGTCGAGACCTGCTACATCAGCGAAGGTGATATTTACTCTTGTGCCCTTATCAAATAAGGTAGCTTTTGATTTGCCAATATTAAAGATGCCGCCCGGACCGCCGCCGCCACCTGCGCCACCGCCCATTTTGCGCATCATCAGGATGAATATTGCGGCAAGTAAAAGAAATGGCAACAAAAAGGAAATGGCTTTGCTGAACCAGTCGCTTTCGGTTTCCGCATCCGCAACAACCTTCTCTACAGTGGGATTGTCTTTATAAAAATCACTCATCTCCCTTGAAAAAGCCTCGTCACTGGTTATGTTAAATGAAAACTGTGGTCCATCGCTGCTGACCTTTCCGCTGGTTCCTTTTTTAAGCTGTTCGGCATATTCGGACACCTTATCTTTTTTCAGGTAGACCTTTACTTTATTCCTGTTGCTGATGACAATGTATTTATCTACATCCCCTTTCTTGACCATGTTTTCAAACTCAAGTGAGTTTGTTTTTGCTGTACTTGGTGAGAAAGGTCCCAATAACTGGAACCCTATGAGTACGGCAAAAATGATCGCGTATATCCAATAAATGCTGAATTTGGGGCCTTTCTTCGGTTCCTTGCCTGGTTCATCCTGGCCTTTACCAACCCGGGGTGCATTATTTTTTTCGTTTTTATTATATGATGGTTCCTGCGACATAAGTTATTGCTGATTCCTGCTATTTAATTATTAAAATATGATAAAGTTTGGGGTAAATCCCGGTTTATATTTAATCATTGTGTTCTTCAGATGCCGCATCACTCCACATTTCTTCCAGTTTATAAAACTTGCGTGTTTCAGACAGCATAACATGCACTACGACATTTACATAGTCTATCAGCACCCATTGCAATGAACTATATCCTTCATGATGGTAGGGATTTTCATCACAATTCATTCTCACTTTTGCCTCTATATTTTCTGCAATTGCCTTAATCTGTGTCTGGTTGCTAGCCTCACAAACAATGAAGAAATCAGCAACAGCTTCATTAATCTTACGCAGGTCCAGGGAAATGATATTCTCCCCCTTTTTTTCCTGTATAGCCGTAATAATGGTTTTGATGATTTTTGAACTCTTAGTTAACCGGGCTGCACTTTTTCTTTTGCGGTTAGACAGTAATGCAAGTTGTTCCAATAATGAAATCTTTTTTTATTAAAGTAACTGGGGCAGTTATTGGCCGGTCAACTCTACGATCATGTTTTAAGCCAGGAACCCTTCCAGAAACCAGAAACTAGTTTACTTTGCTCAAAAATAGCAATTAATTGCCAGAACCCTATCGTCATAGCAAGCTGGGATCGCCATTTATTGAACTACAATCTGTTGATAGTACCAATAATTATGCCCTTGGCCAGGTACGCGCAGGGTTGGCACATCATGGAACTGCATTTTTTGCCCATGAACAGGTGGCCGGTAAAGGTCAACGGGGCAAAACCTGGAGTGCAGAAAAGGATAGTAGCCTGATCCTCAGCGTGGCACTGAAGCCGCATCCACTGCCTGTCAGCGCTCAATTCCAGTTAAGCGCCTGCGTGGCGATATCGGTCTGCGAGTTTTTTCAAAAATATGCGGTAGAAGGGGTTAAAATAAAGTGGCCAAATGATCTTTACTGGCACGACAGAAAGGCAGGAGGAATATTGATTGAGAATATTATCAGACAGGGTGAAGAAGACAGACTGACCTCTTCGCCGGGCTGGCAATGGGCGGTGATTGGCATGGGCATCAATATCAATCAGCCCGCTTTCCCTGCCGGCGTAGCAAATGCCGTTTCTTTAAGACAAATAACAGGACGGCAATTTGATGTGATTGCCATGGCAAAAGAACTCTGCGATACACTTGAAAAAAGATTCAGAGAACTGGTTACTACGGGTTTTTCGGATATTTATGCCTTGTATCTCCGTGATTTATATAAAATAGGCCAGGTCGTAAAGCTAAAAAAAGGAAATCGCTCATTTGAAGCCCAGGTAAAAACAGTCACCCCAACAGGAGAATTGGTCATACAACACGGCACAGAGGAAGTCATCAGCTCAGGAGAAGTTCAGTGGGTATTTAATAACGTTCAATAACCAGGCAACCCAACTGGTATTTTATTCGATCAGTAACTAAACCAACAGGAATTGTTATCGGCGGAAGAATTGCAAGTTCATATCAGGGGATGTGTCCTGAATAACAGGGAGAGCCAGAAAAAAATCTATAGCTCTTTCTATGGCTATGCTATGTCCATCTGTCACAGGTATACAAGTCACGAAGAAGACGCCGTCGAAATATTGAATGATGGGTTCCTGAAGGTATTTATAGAAGTCTACCGCTTCAAACCTGCCTACACCGATACCATTAATTCATTCAGGGGATGGCTTAGGAAGATCATGATCTATACTGCAATCGACCATTTCCGTAAAAATCAGAAACACCAGGTTCTTACAGAATTGAATGAGGTGAATAGCCATATTCCTTCAACCGGCGAAGATGCGTTGGACAAGATCTCATACGAGGAAATAGTATCAGCGATACAATACCTGACTCCTGGTTATAGAACCGTGTTCAACCTTTTTGTTATCGAAGGTTTCAGTCATGAAGAAATAGCTCATGAACTTGGTATATCAACAGGCACTTCCAAGTCCAACCTGGCAAAAGCAAGAAAACAATTACAAAGAATATTGTTCCAACAAAATCAAATCACCAGTAAAAATGCAATCTGACGACCTGGATAACGAAATAAGAGGGCTTGCTGAAAGCAATGAACCGGCTTTTGACGAAAAGGGCTGGGATAAAATGGAATTGCTTTTAGACAAACATCTTCCTCAGGAGAAGAAACGCAGGAGAATTTATTTTTTCCTTCTTTTCATCCTGCTTGTAAGTATTCCAGGCTATCTGGTGCTAAGAAATAAATTTCATTCGGGGAATAACAAAGTACAGCAACCCGGATCTGCAGAAAACATAACTAAAAGTCCTGATAAAACAAGTGCTGATAAAAAAGACCCGGTAACCAACACCCCTGCAAATAAAACAATTGATCCTGTTATTAATTCAGAAAAGTCAACCGACGGGTTAGTGAAAAATAGCCAGGGAATGACGATAAACAAGACCGAATATCAACCTGGTAAAAATGGAAGCAATGATTTAAAAGCCGATCCCGGTCAACAAAAAATTCTTATAAAAAACAACGATATACTGCTTAGTCAAAAAAAGCAGGGCCTTGTAAAAAAAGGCCGGCAAAATATAGCGTCAAAACATTCCTCTGATCCTGTTGCTAAAGAAATCAGTGACAGTCACAGCGACCGGGCCCAAAAAAGTAAATCACAAGATAATCCGGATGCAGGGGCAACTGAAAATCCCGCTGCAAAAGATCCGCTTGTTACAAACACTGGCAACCATCCGGTTAAACCCGCTCCATTATTAATGATAAGTCCTTCAACTGATACTGCGGTTGTAAAAAATGATATTCCGATTCCAGCAAAGAGTGATGATAGCATAACATCCAAAGAACCGGTTTTGAATGAACCAGTCGCTAAAAAAATAAGCAGTAAAAAAGGAAATAAATTTGCCATCAATTTTTCTCTCGGCCCTGATATTAGTAGCGTAGGTATTCACCGCCCAGGTAAAACAGACCTTCAATATGGTCTTGGGCTGGGTTATTCCTTTACACCTAAATTAATGGTAAGAGCAGGATTTTACACAAGCAGAAAAAGATATGTCGCAGCCCCTGACGATTATCATCCGCCTGCAGGATACTGGACCTATACGGCCAATATGGAAAAAATAGAAGCCGATTGTAATGTGTATGAGATCCCGGTTAACTTCCTGTATAATTTCAGCACTAAAAAAGAGCATAGCTGGTTTGCATCTGCAGGAGTTTCTTCCTATATAATGAAAAAGGAGCTTTACGGTTATTATTATAAAAATTCAACAGGGCAATCTACATACTATGCCCGTACTATTGATAATAAGAATAAACATCTTTTCTCTGTGCTTAATTTATCAGGCGGATATTCTTACATCATCAATAAACATTTATCCTTCATGGCCGAACCTTATATCAAAATACCATTAACCGGTGTTGGATTTGGAAAGGTGAAGCTGAATAGCGGCGGTCTTTTGTTTACGCTTTCTGTTAAACCTTTTTCCAGGTAAATGAAAAATCTGAATGAATAGTAATTTATTGCTTAAGTAAGCTGTCGAAAGAAGTTGACTATTGAGTAAATATATCGTTGACCATCCTGCTGTCTATGTCAATTATATTTTCAACAGGCAACTCAGCATAGGTTGTTTACGTTTTTCCGTAAAACAATCTACTGATCATGCAAAAAACTATTCTCTGCATACTATGTTTTTCACTTTTCATCATAGTCGTTAACTCCTGCAGAAAAGGAACGCCGGCACCCCAGGATCCCTGCAGAGGTACAACGATCGCAGTGAATGGTACTGCTACAACTACTTCTTCTGCCGCTGCCAGCGATGGGAGTATAGCCGCTACAGCAACAGGTGCTTCAGGATTCACTTTCAGTATCAACAATGGCGCATTCCAGTCTTCAGGCAACTTTACAGGTCTTGCGGCAGGCAGTTATACGATTACCGCAAAGAGTTCGGCGGGTTGTACCGGAACAAGATCATTTTCTGTTACTGCCGGCAATATATGCGCAGGCGTTTCTATTATTGTAACAGCCACCGCTTCTGGCGCCACCCCCTGTACTACTCCTGCCAATGGGACCATTACCGTAACGGCCACGGGCAGCAGCGGGTTCACCTATAGTATCGATGGCACCAATTATCTGGCTTCCGGCAATTTTGCTAATGTGTCACCGGGAACATATTCCGTAACTGCAAAGGATGCGAATGGATGCACTGGTACATCCAATGTAACAGTTACAGCAGCGGCTGCCGGTCCCTTATTCACTGCTGTAAAAGGCGTGTTGCAGGCTAATTGCCAGAGCTGTCATAACGCTACTCAGTCAGAGGGTGGTATGAACTGGACGGTTGATTGTAATATCGTCAGCTTCAGGGACCGGATAAAAGTAAGAGCGGTCGACCTGGGAACTATGCCCCCTACTGGTCCCTTACCTGCCAGTGAGAAAAATAAGATCACTGCATGGATCAATGCCGGGGGAAGATATACGGATTAAGCAGGTTTAGTCGCTATCATTTCATGATAAACACTGCATTCCGGGAACAGAACTCGCACTATCTTTGTGTCATGCAATTCTCTTCTTCCCTATTGGAAAATGCGGTGAATGAATTTGCCAAACTACCGGGTATTGGCAAAAAAACAGCGTTGCGTCTTGTATTGCATCTCCTGAAACAGGACATAAATGAGGTGCGGCATTTTGGCGATATTGTCACGCGTATGCGCAGTGAAATAAAATTCTGCAATCGCTGCTTTAATGTTGCAGATGGCGATATCTGTTCTGTTTGTGCCAATAGTATGCGTAAACAAGAGGTCATTTGTGTGGTAGAAAATATCCGCGATGTGATTGCTATTGAAAGCACACAGCAATTCAACGGTACCTATCATGTACTTGGGGGCGTTATTTCGCCACTTGATGGTGTTGGCCCCGATCAGCTGAATATAGAATCACTGGTGTACCGGATCGAAAAAGAAAAAACCGAAGAGCTCATCTTCGCCCTTAATCCAAACATACAGGGCGATACGACCATCTATTATATACAAAAAAAGGTGAATCCTTATAATGTCCGTGTTACAACCATTGCCAGGGGTATTGCCTTTGGCGGCGAGTTGGAATATGCGGACGAACTCACCCTGGGCCGAAGCCTGCAAAACAGGATGCCGGTGGAGAAGTATGTAAATCGATAGGGTGTTTAAGCATTAACGCAAGCCCCTGGATAATTCAAAATTCAAAAGTAAAAATTCAAAAATAGCCTCCGTATCGCTTAGCGAACTTCGGTTTTGAATTTTTGCATTCAGCCGGCTTAAACCCCAATTTAAGTTAATTATAAGGCCGGCTGGCCGGGCTTTGATATTAATGATACTTATAGTAACTTTGCTTGTCCAGGCGGATTTGTTTATTGTTCGGCCTGCTAAAAAATTGAACTAATAAACGTCCAAGAAACTCCCCTTCCGGTTTCCCAACGTTTATAGGTCAATAACTGTCACCTGCTGAAATACCGGGTGTCTGTACAGTATTTTGCTTTGCGGACTATCGATATATTGACAGGTAATCACCTTGTATAAAAAAGAACTATGAGCACGATAAGACAAGCATTGGAAAAACGTATCCTTATTATCGATGGCGCAATGGGCACCATGATACAGCGGTATAAGCTCACTGAAGCGGATTATCGCGGCGAGCGTTTCAAAGACTGGCATTCGGATGTAAAAGGTAATAATGACCTTTTATCCATCACACAGCCGCAGATCATCACCGAGATACATAAAAAGTATCTTGACGCAGGTGCTGATATTGTTGAAACCAATACCTTCAGCAGTACATCTATTGCAATGGCTGATTATGATATGCAATCCTTGGCTTATGAACTAAATGTAGCTTCGGCAAAATGTGCAAGGGAAGCCATACGCCAGTCGGGTAAAACAGCCTGGGTGGCCGGCGCTATCGGGCCACTCAATAAAACACTGTCTTTATCTCCTGATGTAAATAACCCCGGCTTCAGAGCTGTTACGTTTGACGAAGTAGTAGCAGCTTACTATGAGCAGATACGGGGCCTGGTAGACGGGGGGGTAGATATCCTGCTTATAGAAACCATCTTCGATACCCTGAATGCCAAGGGAGCCATCTTTGCGATAAAGAAGTTCTTTCGTGAGCACCCTGAAGCTCCCAAGAAAGAGATCATGATCAGCGGCACCATCACGGATGCGAGTGGAAGGACATTAAGCGGGCAGACACTTGAAGCATTTTATACTTCTATCGCGCATGCAAAACCATTGAGCGTGGGATTGAATTGTGCACTGGGTGCAAAAGAAATGCGGCCGCATATCGTAGAGTTGTCACATATCGCCAGCTGTTATGTATCGGCCTATCCCAATGCGGGATTACCAAACGCAATGGGAGAATATGATGAAGAACCTGCAGATACCGGCCACTATCTCGAAGAATGGGCAAGAGAGGGGTATGTGAATATTGTAGGCGGTTGCTGTGGCACTACACCTGAACACATAAAACATATAGCCGATCATGTAAGAAATGTTCAACCGAGGTCTTTGCCAGTAGTAGAAAAAGAACTGGTATGACCACTGCGCGATTGCTTTTGCTGATATCTATTTTGATTCTGATCGTAAATAACTTTTCAACTATAAAAAAGTTGTTCGTAAAAAAGACATTATAAATGCAGGACACTGTTGTTATTAAACCTTTCCTAAGATTATCGGGCCTTGAACCGTTGGTCGTACGCCCCGAGACTAATTTTGTGAACGTTGGTGAACGAACCAATGTTACCGGCTCCAAAAAATTTGCCCGCCTTATCAGGGACAATAAATATGAAGAGGCCCTGAGTGTAGCCCGTCAGCAGGTAGAAAACGGCGCACAGGTAATAGATGTAAACATGGACGATGCCATGCTGGAAGGCGTGCAGGCGATGACCACTTTTATTAATCTCATGCAAAGCGAGCCGGATATTGCAAAAATTCCGCTCATGATCGATTCCTCCAAATTTGAGATAATTGAAGCAGGCCTCAAATGTGTGCAGGGTAAGTGTATTGTGAACTCTATTTCCATGAAGGAAGGGGAAGAAAAGTTTATCCAGCAGGCCATCATCTGCCAGAGTTATGGTGCCTCCGTCATTGTAATGGCTTTTGATGAAGTAGGACAGGCGGATACAGAGGACAGGAAGGTTGAGATTTGCCACAGGGCATATAAAATACTTACAGAACAGGTAGGGTTTGACGGACAGGATATTATTTTCGACCCGAATATCTTTGCCGTTGCCACGGGCCTGGAAGAACATAATAACTATGGCGTTGATTTTATCCGCGCCACTAAACGGATCAAAGAACTGATGCCACTGGCAGGTATTAGCGGTGGTGTTAGTAATCTCTCGTTCTCGTTCAGGGGTAATGAACCGGTAAGAGAAGCGATGCATGCTGTTTTCTTATACCATGCGATCAAAGCGGGGATGAACATGGGCATCGTGAATGCCGGGCAGTTGGTGGTCTATGATGAGATAGAACCTGTATTGCGTGAATTGTGTGAGGACGTGATCCTGAACCGCAATAATGACAATAACGAGGCCACAGAAAAACTGATCACTTTTGCGGAAACGGTAAAAGCAGGTGACAAAGTAGAAAAGAAAAATGATGCCTGGAGAAATACCTCCGTGGAAGAAAGATTAAAACACTCACTGGTAAATGGTATTACTGATTATATTGACCAGGATACGGAAGAAGCACGCCAGCAATATCCAAAGCCGCTGGATGTGATAGAAGGACCACTGATGGCAGGTATGAATGTAGTAGGTGATCTTTTCGGGGCTGGCAAGATGTTTTTACCCCAGGTGGTAAAAAGCGCGCGGGTAATGAAAAAATCAGTAGCCGTTCTGACCCCTTATATTGAAGCAGAAAAAGAAGAGCGCAAAAAAGCGCACCTGGCCGCGGGTACTATAAACGAAGAAGCTGCAGGCGCCGCGAAGATCCTGTTGGCGACCGTGAAAGGTGATGTACACGATATTGGTAAAAATATTGTAGGTGTGGTACTGGGTTGTAATGGGTATGATATCGTAGATATGGGCGTAATGGTGCCAACCGATAAGATACTGGATACTGCCATCAGGGAAAAAGCAGATATTATTGGACTAAGCGGGTTGATTACTCCTTCTCTTGATGAAATGGTGAATGTTGCGCATGAGATGAAACGCCGTGGCATGACCCAACCATTGCTTATCGGCGGAGCTACTACATCCAGAATGCATACTGCTGTAAAGATCGCCCCGCAATATGATCATGGCGTGGTACACGTACTGGATGCAAGTAGAAGCGTTACCGTAGCTGGATCATTATTAAATGAACAGAAAGAAGGTTTTCTTGGAAAAACAAAACAAGAATACATTAAACTTAAAAGTGATTTCGAGAATAAGAAAGTTGTAAAAGAATATTTAAGCTTTGCTAATGCACAGGCTAATAAAGTAAAGATAAACTGGGATAAATATACACCGCCTGTGCCTGGTTTTACGGGTACAAAGGTTTTCAAGGATTATGATATGGCCGAACTGAGGACATATATTGACTGGAAACCATTTTTTATATCATGGGAGCTGCATGGCAATTTCCCACAGATACTTACCGATGAAAAAGTGGGTGTAGAAGCCACCAAATTATATAATGATGCAAATGCGCTGCTGGATCAGATCATCGGTGAAAAATGGCTGACGGCACAGGGAGTAATTGGTTTTTGGGAAGCAAACACTACTGCACCTGATACGATCGAAGTAAAGAACGGAAAGAACACGATACACCTGGAATCATTGCGTCAGCAGATCAAAAAAGCGGCTGACCAGCCCAATCTCGCTTTGTCAGACTTTATTGCTCCTAAAGAAACAGGAAAACAGGATTATCTTGGTTCATTCTCTGTTACTATCCAGGGCATCGAACCTCATATCAAGAGATTTGAAGCAGCGTATGATGATTACAATAAGATCATGCTGCAGGCGCTTGCCGACCGTTTTGCAGAAGCATTCGCAGAATGCCTGCATGAAAGAACAAGAAAAGAATTCTGGGGATATGTAAAAGAAGAAAAACTTTCCAGTGAAGAGTTGATAAAAGAACAATACGTAGGCATCAGGCCGGCACCGGGATATCCTGCCTGTCCCGACCATACGGAAAAATATAAACTATTTGAATTACTCGGTGGTGAAGAAGCAACGGGTATCCATTTAACAGAATCACTTGCGATGTTCCCGGCATCTTCTGTTTGTGGCTGGTACTTCAGTCATCCGCAAAGCCAGTATTTTGGAGTTGGTAAGATACAGCAAGACCAGTTTGATGATTATATACAACGTAAGAAAATGCCGGTGGAAGACATGCAAAGATGGCTGCGACCGGTAATGGAATAGGTTGTTCCAAAAAGGGCAGCCGGGCGGTCGAATTCAAAAGTCAACATGCAAAATTCAAAAATAGCTTTCCTAAAAACGGGGTTTGTTTTTGAATTTTACATGTTGACTTTTGAATTTCTTCTGTAGTTGTTCGCGGGCGCTTCGCTGTTTGTTCGCAAACGCCCTCGGCAATGACTAGGAAACGACTCGTCCATTATTCGCCTATTCCTTTCAATTACAGTGAATAAGGGGCGGAAAAGGCTCAAAGAACAGACAAACAAGATACAAGCGAGGTACGAACCAGGTACGAAGCAGGTACGACCGAGACACGAGGAGAACAAATCAGGGTTCCCCAAAACCGCCGCTGGCTTCCTGGTCTTTTCCTGTCTTTTTTACCTCTTTGCCAGGAGATCCAACTCTATCAGCCTGTCCTCCAGTTGCTGCGAAGAAGTGTAATGAATCGCATTGATATTCAACTCTTCCGCAGCTTTTATATTGCGAAGATTATCATCAATAAACAAGGCTTCTTCCGCCTTCACATCATACCGATCAAGCAGGATCTTATAAAAATCCGGGAAAGGTTTCCTGGTCTTTTCTTCACCGCTTACAACCCTGCCGTCGAACCAATGTAAAAAATCATACCGCACAAGGGCTACATCAAATAACCCGGCATGCCAGTTGGTCAGGGCATATATCTTATACTTCCCGCTGTCTTTTAACTGGCGCAGGATAGCAACCGTTTCTTTTATCGGACCTCCCAACATTTCCGTCCATCTGCCATAATAGTCCCTGATTGAAGTTTCCCATTCCGGGAATTGTTGTATGAGTTCCTGTGTAGCTTCCACAATGGAGCGGCCTTCATCCTGTTTTTCATTCCAGTCCATGGTGCATATTTCTCTGAAGAATTGTTCCTTTTTTTCGGGAGACTCAAAATAATCCGCTGAAAATACATGGTTCGGATTCCAATCGATAAGCACATTACCAAGATCAAAAATAATTGTATTAATTTTTCCCATTACTTATTATATCGTAGTTTAAGAATAATCATTATCAGCGATAAACACAGTACTACTGTGTTGGTGAGTATAATGACCCAGTCATTTTTCATTGCTCCATATACAATCCACATTACCTCGTTGGTGGCCGCTATTATAAACATGAGCAGTGATATGTCTTTGGCGGATTTCTCTCTCCATGTTTTAATCACCTGTGGCAAAAAGGTAAGCGTAGTGATTACCCCGGCAGAATACCCCAAAATATTTACCGCATCCATTTTAGCAGATTTAGTTTGTTGGCGACAAACCTACATGAAAAAATTTAATGATGCGACCTGGTTTTCAAAAGCTCGCAGGCTTCAAAAAAACAATTTTCAGGAATAAACAATTATGAGAACCGGCATACATATAACTATTTACTCTTAGCGGTTAATAATTCTATACAGGGGTGTTTATGCTTTTCTAATTATTTTTTTTCAAAGCGGAAACCATTTCTGCCTTTTGACAGTCTTAGTCTTTAATATTGAGCGAAAACTATATTTTTTTTAAAACAACTTTTTTATGAGCTGCAAAAACCTGAGAATAATACCGGTTTTTCTTTTTCTAAGCCAAATGGCTATAGCGCAAATGTCCCCAAAGAAAGGTCCCCAGATTGGTTTTAGCGGAAACCTGACAGATTTTTCTGCTTCAGTTCCCAAAGTTGGTGAAGTACACCCTGGTTTTTCATTAATGTACTGGAATGGACTGAGCAATCATTTTGACTATTCAATTCGTTATAACGGTATTTTTTCTGAGTATACCAAGAATACGACAGTAGGATCAAGCGGATATATTAATGAACTGGAAGGTGCACTGCATGCACGCTTGTTGAATAATGCCCATACGTTTAATCCTTTTCTTACCGCCGGTTACGGAGTAGGTAACTATGCCAAGAAAATAGGTACTCCCTATGTTCCACTTGGTGGTGGTGTACAGATCAATATGGCTGACGAAGGTTCGATTTATCTTCAGGCCAATTACCGTAAAAGCATCCGCGAAGCAAAGCTGGATGACAATATGTTCTATTCTTTAGGCTTTACCCAAAATCTTCGCAACAAGAAAGAAGAAATTAAACCATTACCTCCGGTAGTGGAAGAAGTAAAAGTACAGGACAGGGATAATGATGGCGTTGCTGATGCGGCAGACGCATGCCCTGATACCCCGGGCCTGGCTGCGTTGAATGGCTGTCCGGATAAAGATGGTGATGGCATCGCTGATAAGGATGATAAATGTCCTGATGTAGCAGGTCTTCCAAAATATAATGGTTGTCCTATACCCGATACGGATAAAGATGGTATCAATGATGAGCAGGATAAATGTATAGATGTACCAGGTGTTGCCAAATACGGCGGTTGCCCTGTACCTGACAGGGACAAAGATGGCGTTGCTGATGAAGATGATAAATGCCCGGATCTTGCAGGGCCTGCATCCAATAATGGTTGCCCTGAAATAAAAGAAGAAGTAAAAAAGAAAATAGATGTGGCTGCTCAGAAGATTTATTTCGCTACGGGAAGCGCCAAGTTGCTGGCAACCTCCAATGCTTCATTGAATGAGGTAGCAAAGATCCTGCAAACCGATCAGGACCTCAAGCTGGATATAAGCGGTCATACAGACAATACCGGTAAGGCGGATAAAAACCAGGTGCTGAGCGAGAACAGGGCTAAATCAGTATATGATTACCTCTTGAAAAAAGGTGTAGCAGAAGCGAGGCTGAAATCAGCTGGCTTCGGACAGGACCAGCCGATAGCAGATAATAAAACTGCCGCCGGCCGCTCCAAGAACAGACGAGTAGAAATGCAATTACATTACGATTAGGCATTGTAAATAATAAGGAAGTGAGTTCCTTGATCCCGCCCCACAAGGGCGGGATTTTTTATGCGTCCATCCAAATTTATTACTACTGCTAAAGTCTTGCAGCTGTTACGACAAACCTGTCTACCTTTAGATAAACAGCATCCTTATGTGGAAAGTATACGCAGTTTTATCGGCCATCTTTGCCGCAGCCACGGCGATACTCGCCAAGATTGGGATCAAGGGAGTGAATACAAATCTTGCAATGGCTATCCGTACCATCGTAATCCTTTTTATCGCCTGGGGGTTTGTGCTTGCAAGCGGCCAGCTCAAAGAAGTAAAACAATTGAGCAAGACCAACCTGTTATTCCTGGTGTTGTCAGGTATCGCCACTGGTCTATCCTGGCTATTCTATTTTAAAGCATTGGCAGGAGGCCCTGTATCTAAAGTAGCGCCTATTGATAAGTTAAGCGTGGCAATAGCTATCGGGTTATCTTTTATTATACTAAAAGAACCTGTTGACCTAAAGGTCATCATCGGAGGTCTGCTGATAATAGCGGGAACTATTGTTATCTTACAATAAACAGGTTATTTTTTTTCAAAAAGCCACCACTGTTTTTTTCGCGGCCTCACTTTGTAGTTCGTAGTGATATAGTTTCGGATATGCTGCATTGCCTCGTCTATATCATCTGTAACAAGCACCAGTTTCATATCTTCTGCTGAGATTGTTTCTTTCACGGCCATTTCTTCAATGGTTTCTACCAGTTCTTTATAATATTCTTTACCAAACAGGACAATAGGAAATTGAGTAATACTTTTTGTTTGCACAAGAGTAAGTGTTTCAAAAAATTCATCCATTGTGCCAAATCCCCCTGGCATGATGATAAATGCATAGGAATATTTGATGAGCAGCACTTTCCTGACGAAAAAATGTTCGAAGGTGACAGATTTCTGAACATACGGATTGCCCTTCTGCTCAAATGGTAATTGAATATTGCAGCCTACAGAATAGCCGCCTGATTCAAAAGCTCCCCTGTTGGATGCTTCCATGATACCTGGTCCGCCGCCGGTCATTGTGGTAAATCCCAGTTCTGCGATCCGCTTACCAAATTCCCGGGCCTGGATATAATAAGGGTGATCTTCCTTGAACCTGGCAGAACCAAATACGGTAATGCAGGGACCAATAAAATGCAGTGTGCGGAATCCCTTAATAAACTGCCTGAATACTTTAAAAGCAAAGCCTAATTCATATCCCCTACTCTTAGGTCCTTCCAGGTATACCTGCTCCTTGGCCGGGATAATCTTTTCGTTATCTGTCATAGTTTATTCGTTGAGAAAATTAAAAATAAAACATTTGACTCAATGAATAGTTCAATTTAAAAATATCATACACTGGTTATTGGGCGCCTGGTCCTTTTGTAAAATGTAAAAGTACTATTAGCAATAACCAACCCTCAAAATCAGGTGATCGCATCGGTCTCTTTACGAGAGTATTCCAAGTTTCATTTTGTATAAATTAAAATTATCCTGTACTTTGATCAGGCAAATTATTTTTTATGCGTATTATCAGTTATAACGTCAATGGTATCCGGTCGGCAATCAGTAAAGGTTTTTTAGAGTGGCTGAAAACGGATCCTGCGGATGTTATTTGTGTACAGGAAACAAAGGCGTTGAAAGAGAATGTGGATCACCAGGCATTCGCCGATATCGGTTATAACAATTATTGGTTTAGCGCTCAAAAAAAAGGATACAGCGGTGTTGCCGTATTCAGTAAGATCAAGCCCGATCATGTGGAATATGGAACGGGGCATAAAGTGAGTGATGATGAAGGCCGTGTATTACAGCTGGACTTTGGTGATATCAGGCTGATCAATGCTTATTTTCCCTCCGGCACCAGTGGCGATGAGCGGCAAAGTTTTAAATATGTGTGGCTGGATGAATTTTATGTATACCTGGAAAAGTTAAAAACAAAACATCCGAAACTAATTTTATGTGGTGATTATAATATCGCGCATAAGGAAATCGATATCCACGATCCCAAGGGAAATAAAAAATCTTCCGGATTTCTTCCCGAGGAGCGGGAATGGATGACGAAATTTTTGGATCATGGGTGGATAGATAGTTTCCGCGAGTTTCATACCGAGGCGCATCGTTATAGCTGGTGGAGCCAGCGTTTTCCAACAGTACGGCTGAATAACAAAGGTTGGCGCATTGATTATATCAATGTAACAAGCCCACTCAAAAAAAGCCTGGTAAATGCGGAGATATATCCGGATGTGAAACATAGTGATCATTGCCCGGTATTCCTGGAAATAAAATAAGCATGATAATTTATAATGTAACGACCAAGGTTGATCATTCGATAACGGATGCCTGGTTGCAATGGATGCGGGACAAACATATCCCAGAAGTAATAGCAACCGGTTGTTTTCACCATGCAGTCATTTTAAGACTTATTGAAACGGATGATACAGAAGGGAAAACCTATGCGGTACAATATCATGCAGCGTCCAAATCATTATACAATCGATACATCGAACAGCATGCTGCTGTGCTTAGAAAAGCAGTATTGGATAAATGGAGCAATAAAATAATCGCATTCAACTCTGTATTAGAGGTTGTTAATTGATTGTGTAAAAGAAATATTATTTGTTTTGCTGTATTAAAAACAGTTGTATATTCCCGCAAACGCTTGTCCCGCCTGTATTTGACGGCTATCTCCTGAAATCAGCCACAGTAAAGGGTTTCAAAGCATAACAAGCATTAGTGTTTTTTACCGGTAAAACTACGTTCGTCTAAAATCCTTGTCCATTGCGGATTCGGGAGGATTATCAAAATCTTAAATGAGGGATATTTTTTTTTACCTCAATGAAAAAGCATCTAAATTTGTCGCCGTTACTAAATTCATTAAAAAACCAAAGATTATGAACAAAGCTGAATTGATCGCAAAGTTGGCAGACGATGCCGGCGTAACTAAAACACAAGCAAATGCCGCTCTGGATTCTTTCGTTGAGGCTGTTACTAAGACATTGAAAGGCGGTGGCAAAGTTACGTTAGTTGGCTTTGGTACTTTCTCTGTATCTAAAAGAGCTGCCCGTAATGGCCGCAACCCACAAACTGGTGAAGTAATCAAGATCAAAGCAAGAAAAGTAGCTAAATTCAAAGCTGGAAAAGAACTTTCTGCCAAATTGTAATTGCATCATTGGAACGCGATAGATATTTGCAGCGGCGCGATGCTTCGTGCTTCCGCAAATATCTATCGCGTCTCTGCAAATAAGCATCGTGTTTATACCTAAATTTGTGTAATCTGTAAATCTAAAAATTAATAATATGGGCAGAGGAGATAAAAAAACAGCAAAAGGCAAACGTTTCAAAGGATCTTTCGGTAAAAGTCGTCCTGCGAAAAAAGCTGCACCTGCAAAAAAAGCTGCTGCAAAAAAAGCATAAGAGATTAAAGAGAGAAGAAGGAGAATAAATTAGTCTCTTTTTTCTCTCTTTGACCCCTTATTACGGGGCGAGTCTTTCCGTTATCCAGTCGCCATTTTCCTTCAGTGAGTACTGGATCCTATCATGCAGGCGGGAGGGCCTTCCCTGCCAGAATTCCATAACTACAGGCATTACCTGGTAACCACCCCAATGAACAGGCCTTTTTACCGGGCCGGTAAATTCCGCGTTCTTTTCTTCCAGCCATTCCCTGCTGGCAATAACAGTACTTTGTGGCGAAATAGCTGCTCCTACCTGGCTTGGCAAGGGCCTGGAATAAAAATATTCATCACTTTCCTTTTCAGTTACTTTTTTCACCAACCCGGTTATACGTACCTGTCGTTCCAGTTCTTTCCAGAAAAAAACAAGACAGGCTTTTGGATTCTCGGCAAGCTGTATTCCTTTATAACTATTGTAATTGGTAAAAAAAACAAAGCCCTCTTTGGAAAATCCTTTCAGCAGTACGATCCTGGCAGCAGGCATGCCATCGGCAGAGCTAGTGGCAAGTGTCATTGCATTAACTTCCAGCAGTTTTGAATCCACTGCTTCTTTCCACCAGGTATCAAATTGTATGATGGGATCGGCATCGATATCTTTTTCTGATAATGATTTCCGGGAATAGTTGATCCGTATATCGGCGATACTATTGGACATGGTTAAAAATTTACCAGTCAAAATTAATCTTTATACAGGTGATAAAAACAGGAGAAATTTTGGGTAGCGCGTCAGTTTGTGCCTTTACACTGGCATTAAATAATGAAGAATGGTCACTTTTCTGCGGATCAAAAAGAGGGAAAAGATTTCACACAGAGCTAAGGAGTAAATGAGATAAGGAAATGTTATGCTATTTGTTTATTCTTTATTTGTATGAACGAATGAGCTAAGGAGGTTTTTCACTGACGTGAAAACAGCAGCCTGATCAACGACTTCTTTTCACGTCAGTGAAAAACCTCCTTGGCTCACCTTTTTAAACAGATCATGACAGATCAAACAAAGTAAAATATCCTTATCTCATTTACTCCTTAGCTCTGTGTGAAACCCATTGCTGTGTTAGTGATGCAGGAACAAGAAGATTTCAAATTGTTACGCTATAAAAACAGACAAAGAGGGGTTTAATGATCCAAGCTGGTGCGCTACCAGATTTAGAAGGGATAATAAATACTCGATATGAAACTCCCGGTAAATTACTTATAATTGAAACAGGAATTGTATGATATCCGGGGGCTATACAATATTATTTATCCTGCCGCTTCTCCAGTATATCTCTTTCTTCAGAAACAACGTTTAACAGACTTTCCAGTTCGCCTATTCTTTTTAACTGGCCTTCCAGTTTTTTATTGGTATCAGAAACAACCTGCAGGTCCATGTTGAGTTCTTCGAGGTAGGCCACTCTTTTCTGCATTTGCTGGCGTTGGAAATTAGCCTCCCGGAATTTGTCTTCAGTATCCATTAATTGATTCTGCAATTGCTGATTTTCCGTGGACAGTGCGTACGCTTTTTGTTTTTGTTCTTCCAAATCACGGCTGATCTTTGTATTTACCTCTTTCAGGTCTTCATACTCCAGGCTTAGCATTTTGGAAGCAGTAAGCTGGGCTTCCATTTTCTGTATCTTACTTTGCAGTACATTAAATTCGCTATATGCACTATCAAGCATAGATGTCATCTCCTTTGTAAGATGCTCCTGCTGGTGAATATTATGTATCTCTTTGTCCTTTTCAGACAACTCCATCCGTAGATGACTGATCTGACCTGACAACTCTTCATTATCTCTCAATATTTCTCTTTCCTTTTCTTCTTTTTCCTTGATCACATCAATATTACCCAGTAAATCATTGATCTTTTGATTGTGTTCGAGCAGGCTTTTTTGCGCCATACGCAATTGCTCCAGGTAATCGGGCTTGTCTTGTATGTGTTCCGGAATTACCTGCCGCGCCATCTGTACTTCTTCTTGCAACTGTTTGTTTTGACGCCTGAGTTCTTCGATAGTCTGTATATATGTATCTGAATTTTCGCCGGAATTTTTTGCAGCCTGCAGTTCTGTTTTTAATTTCCTGTTCTGCAAACTCATTTCTTCGGCCTCTATCGCATATATCTCTGCATTTTCTTTTGCTTCCTGAGCTTTTTGTTTTAAAAGAGAAATATCCTTATCCCGTAATTCAATATCATTAAAATACCGCAGTTTCCATTCGTCTTTTGCCTGGTTTAATTTTTCGATCTGGCCACTATCGTTTTTCAGTGTTTTACGGCTGGCGATAAAAAAATGGATCGTTATACCGAGCACGATTGCTCCAAATAGTAATAACGCGATCTCAAAAATGGATAGTGTAAGCACGGCGGCCAGCATATATGATATAGTTAATTAAACTGTTTGAAACTAAGAAAATTTACCCAGACAAAGGTTAGTAGTTTTTAACAGGAAGGAAGGCACTGCAAGATAATAGCTATA
>CAZGSG010000086.1:0-20614 GCA_964528095.1 uncultured Terrimonas sp. | reverse complement strand
TGCGAACAGAATAGCTTACAACATTGCCTGCCGCTTTTGTGATAAAAAGGCTTCGTACAGCTTCTACCTTTGCCTTATTCACAATGATCTCCCTGTCGGTCTTATAAAATAGCTCTTTCCGGTTTTTGTCTTTTCCTGCACTGATCATGCTGCCCTTTGGAATATGACATTCATCAAAGCCTTTTGCAAGTTCCAGTAACACCTGGGTTTGATCCGGCACCACAGGCGTAGGGGAGAGCCGGAGGATCTCTTTGTAATAATAATCGAGGTGCCTGGCAGGCAACTGGTTCAGTTGTTCTTGCTGGTAACCAAGCAGCCGGGTAAAGGCGATGAACAATGCAATATGAGGAGGATGGCCATTCTCTTTGTATATGCCTGATATGAAATATTCTTTACAATACTGCATGATGGCACGAGTACTGTAAAAAAGTTTTTCAAAAATTGAATTGACAGTAAGGGATGCGTTGACCAGTTTTTCTTCCTCATTGCTTCCGGCAAATGTTTTATCTTTTAATGAAAGAGCCGGCTCATCTTTTATTGACCAGATATTGTTTTTGTTTTTAAAAACAGATTTTCCGTTAAAGTCTTCTTTTTTTCCCTGGAGATTATACTGGTAGCGGAGTATATCCTTTAATTTTTGCAGTTCCGTCACCAGGTAAGAACGGATATGTAGCGAGAGTTCTTCTTCAAAAGGGTGTTCATTTACCGATGCATACCAGCGATCTATTTTTTCAAACCTGGAGAATACAAAGGATGTAAGCCGGCTGAAATTTTCGACTGTGCGTTCATCTTCAAAATTTTTCAGCAATTGATCATGGCTTTCTTTTATTTCTTCCGGATCTTTTGTGGCAATACGTGCCATGAGAAATGAAGGTGCTGATCTGTAAAATTCATCCCAGGTGGAAGAAGGTGCTGCATCTTCTTCGGTATCAAAAAAAAGTACATTGGCCGTGTACTGTTGTACATAGGCCATGAAATGTTCAAGTTTGCGATCATCCAGCTTTACCCTGGCGGGGTCAAGGGAGTCCGTAAACCGGTGGTTCCGGGATATTCCTTCCCGAACAAAACTCTTGTCATATGATCCAGGTTGTTTTTCCTCCATGTCTTTTCACTTTACCTAGCGCTCTAAATTGGTTGCTTCTTTGAGATAAAATGGGAATACATAGTTATAGCGATTGTTTGTCGCTGAAACTGTATATGCCACGTTCACATCAAGTCGTTCAGGATCTTTTTCCGATGCGACTACTTCCACATCATTTAAAATGATCCGGGGTTCATGAAATAAAATAGCGTTCGAGATCACCGCCTGCATATAAGTAATGGTACTCCTGGTTACTTCCGCGAAAAGGAAGCTGTCGAGCTCCGAACCAAAATCCGGTTGCATAACCCGTTCACCCATGCGGGTCTCAAAAATTACTTTCAGGCTGTTTTGTATATCTTCTTCCCCGGTAAGCATCGCTACAGAGTGGTCGCTCTTCTTGAATTCGATGGGAAATTTCCATCCACGGCCAATAAATTTTTTTGTTGTTTCTTCCATAGTTAACCTCCTATTAATACTGTTAAGCAGCCAAGAACGATCGTACCGCCATGCGCTGTGCTATCACCCATCCTTGCGGCAGGTTTGCCGTTGATGAGTACAGTAGCCGAGCCCTTGATGATGGTGTCAGGTCCACCGGCACAGGTGAGCATATCGCCGAGTGTGGCGGCAGGCAGACCTCCTATCAGCACTGTCGCGCTTCCGGGGGGTAGTATGGGGCCACCAACATGCGGCACCACTCCCGTGATCATCGGGCAAACATGCATATCTGTAATCCGGGCTGCTAAAGGCATTTTACTTATTTTAATTCAAGTTGTTAATCAATTCAGCATTCAAAAATCAAAACAGGAGTTCATCATGTAATACGGGGCTATTTTTTAATTTTTAATTTTGACTTTTGAATTTAATTGATGCTGACCATAGAACCTTTTACCGTTGTTTGTCCGGACGATGAAAATTCCGCTGCCGCGTTGCCCTGCGCTTTCATTTTGGCCGATGCTTCCAGCGTTATATTTGCCGCTTCAACCTTATAGGTTCCGCTTGCAGTTTTGAATGATATATCCTTCGCGCTTTCGAACAGAATTCCTTTCGCACTTAATTCGATCTTATTATTGTGTTCATCCGATAATTCGATGCTGTCTTTCTTTTCATCCAGTATGATTTTTTTGCCGGCAGGCGTTTCGAGATGAATACGTTTATCCTCATCATTGAAGAGTAGTTTTATTTTACTCCTTGTTATAAAACCTTTTTCCGCGTTTTTATCTGCTGCTTTAAGTGGAGCCGGCTTGGCACTGCTATTCAGCATGCCAAGTATCACGGGGTGCCGGGGGTCGCCATCAATAAAACCGACAATCACCTCGTCCTGTATCTCCGGCCTGAAAAAACTACCTCTTTCTTTGCCTGCATCCAGGCAGGCAACCCTTGCCCAGAAACTATCACTTCCTTTTACAAGAGGGTATTTTATTTTTATCCGGTCTTCCTGCTCCGGATCATTTTCCAATTGCACAACTACGGCAATTTGTAATCCGTGAATGCCGGGTATCATTCCTGATGCCGGCTTTTCCATGATGGAATCTTTTTCATAAAACCATTGCAGGGGCAGTCCAAAATGGATATCAGTTTCCCAGGCGGATTTATTATAGCTGTGTTTGATAGCAGTGATCAACACATTGCCTGAAAAACGTTTTCCAAAACCTTTCAGTTTGATCATGAGCCCGGGATAGAGCGCATTCGTTCCTTTGATCTTTATGCGCCCGATATTCCTGGCCATTTTACTTTTTAATAAACGGGCCTTGCTCCAGGAACTCAATTCATCTTCTTTCAGGTTGCCTGAATGGTATTGATCAAAAGCAGCTAGTTTTAGTTTCGACGCAAACTCTTTTCCTTCCGGTTGACCATTTTCTTTAAAGGCAACGGATTGCGCCTGGCTTTCGCGGGCTTCCTGGTCTTTGTAATTCCAGGCATGGCTTTTTACTTCTTCCAGTTGTGTACGGCCATCGGTTTCACATTCAAATTCGATCACCTCCGTTCCGTAGCCGATCTCCTGTGATGGTTCAAGACTTGTATCAGGGGTTTTAATAGACAGTTTATTATTCATCGTCAGTACCAGCATCGAATTCATCTCTGCACGCGAAACAATAAAGTCCCAGTTGCTTACATTATACTGCAGCATCTCCTGGTGCGTGATCGTTGTCGTGGCCAGATCCGCATCGTTTTTAGAAAACCCGCTATTGGTCAATAGCTGTTCCACTATATCGGTATCTGTCTTATTAAAAAAAGAGTTATTTTTTCTGCCAACGGTCAATCCAAAGAACTGGTCTCTCGCTTCGAGACTCAGGTAGGAGCTTTTATTTTTGCCGGATTTTATGGACTGTGCCACGATCACGCCTTTGAATATTGTCTTTACTTTATCATGATAGCCCATCTGTAGTTCGATCATATTACCAGGAAGCAATTTATCCTCCTTGCTGCTGAGGGGAAAATCCTGTTTTGAGGTATCGCCATCCGAAATTTTTATTCTTGCGGAAGCGATCCTGTTAAAAGCGATATGTACCTCGATAGACAACAACTGGTAAGCTGCGCTGGCTACCTCATTATTCAGTAGCAGTTTAGTCGTGACCAGGTCAGACCGGCTTGTTGATGAGTTTGTTTCAGGCATCGTTCAATGATTTCATCGGTGGTAAAAGCAGCCTCGTACCAGGTTGAATATTCCGGAAGTTTTTTAATTTATTGACCCTCGCAAGCTGAAGATAATAGGAGGGATCATTGTATTTCTGTTTTGCAATAAGCGGCAGTGTATCTCCTTCTTTAAAAACGATATACTGGCTGAGGTCCGGTGATTCGAGTCTTGACTGCCGCCCTTCTTTACCGGCACCGATGCGTTCAAGAAAACTACAACTGATCTTTGCGCGTATCGGAGTGCCTTCGCGGTCAAAAAGATTATACGTGATATTCATCGAGGTGAGCACGCATTCCAGGTAAAATGTGCCCCAAAGCACGGCCAGGTAGTTAGGACGATGAATATCCCCGTTGATATTGCAACCGGTCACATCACGCAACTTATGAATCTGTTTTTTTACATAATCCTTTTTTGTGGCCTGCTGACTGGTAGTAGCCACACCCGTTCCATCAATCGTGAATTCGATAGAGAATTCCAACGGCGGTATTTTATCAAACTGCGGATCCCCACCGGATTGTCCTTTTGCTTCTACCTTCTGGTACTCGATCTTACTCGAGATAGTAAAACTAGCCGGGTTGAAGTCCACGGTAAATTCACCGATCTCATGCTGACGCTGACCTCCGGAAGGACTATCATACGCAATGATCTTCAGATTTGCTTCACTCATCAGCGCTCATTTTGCTGGTGTAATAATTCCATGATCCGTTCAATACATTCTTTAATGATCTCTTCCTTTGCTTCTTTGCCAACAGCGGCATTGTTGCTTTTAGGAGCTTCATCCGGCTCTTTGACATGCGCTCTTATGATCAGCTCATTTATTTGTACGGGCATGGTTATTTAGTTTCTTCTGAAATACTGGTAACAAAGCTCAATCGTTTCGATAACGATGGAATTATCCTGCGCTTTAAGATCAGAAAAGATCCATTTCACAGGATAGGCTTTCAGGAATATCCATGAAGCGCTTACCTGGTGATTTTCGTTTAGCAGCGATACCGTAACATCAACGGGTTTAAATTCAAAATTCTGTATCGCGTTATTAAACCATGCGATAAGGCCTGAATCTTTCAGCATACCTCTTTTTAACACAAGGTTGCTATACTTTGCACGCGTAGGCAACCGGTAAGTAAAACGGTTCTCGCCACCTACCTGTAATTCCTCCAGCCCGATTTCGGCAGTCAGTCCCGCCACTTCCTGGAATCTTACGTCGGGATCGCCTTTGCCTATACCAGGAAATTCAACTTTGAAATGAAATCCCAGCGGCGGATAATACGCGGCCATGAGCTTATACTTTACTGATGAAAAAATATCCTGCTATATGGGTTTTATTCGTTTTGCAAGACCACACCCTCATGTGCCAGTTCAATGGATTCCACGGCGGTCTCATTGCCCGAAGCCTTTAGGCCGGGACCTTCAACCTTTACCGGAAAGGCGTTGTGCGCTTTCCAAACCATCACCGGTTCATGGTTTTCATTCAGCAAACTGATCATCAGGTCGCGACGTTCCACCGTATTTAATTTGACCGTATTCAGCCAGTTAAAAAATTCATTATCACCTTTCATGATCCCGCGTTTTAAGGTGATATTACTATACTTGCGGAGGCCTGGCATTTTGATGGTTGAATAATCGGGACTAAAACCATCACGATATTCTATCAGCTGAACTTCCTGTGTCAGCCCGGCTACTTCGGAGAAGCCAACGTTTTTACCGCCCCAGTCTACTTTAAAATGAAATGCAGGAATAGGATAATTTGCCATATAATCGTTTTAATAGTTGTTTATGAAGTTTGAAGCTTATGTGAGAATTTAAGAATGATGAATTCCGCTGGTCTGACAGCCGCCAGACCGATCTCTACATTCATCCTGCCCTCGAGCACATCCGCAGCCGTCATCGTTTGACCCAGCCCAACTCGTACAAAGAACGCGTTGTCTGGTTTAGCGCCTGCAAGTGCACCATCCTTCCATTTCAAGAGGAGATAATTTTCGATCATTGCTCTTACCTTGGTCCAGGTATTGATATCATTTGGCTCAAATACTGCCCAACCAGTCGATTTCTTTACCGATTCTTCTACCATATTGAAAAAACGGCGCACATTGATATATCTCCATTCATTATCATTACCGGCAAGTGTACGGGCTCCCCATATCTTGGTGCCACGTCCTACAAAAGCACGGATGGCATTGATCGATTTGCCGGCGTCCACATCAATATTCAGATCGTTCTGATCATCATCGGTGATTTTCATCATTGGGGCCTTTACATAGGTAAGTGAAACATTGGCTGGTGCCTTCCACACGCCTCTTGTACTATCTACCTGTGCGTATACACCGGCAACTGCAGCCGCAGGAGAGAGTTCTACACCAAGTTCCTGGATCTTTTGTTTGATACGGTTTTGCATTGCATTCGGTAACGCGGCAAATCCACCGGCAGCCCGCGCCTGTTTTCTTTCAACTGGTTTTTTACCTTCTGCCGCTTTCCCATCTTCTTCCACCACAACCGGTGCTATCGCCGGAGCTTTCGCATCAGCAACACCTGCTACCGCGAGACTATCAACATCGTATTGGTAAGCAATGGTCGTGCTTAGATCAGGATAATAAGCTGCCCCATATTTTGCAAGCTCCGGTGTTACGGCCAGTTTGTTTCTGAAATTATCCTTTGATGTACGCAAATCATTATTGGCATTGAGTACATCCATGATCAGGAAACGGTCGCCCAGTTTTTCGCATTGCTGCAGGGCTGTATTCATCAGATCGTAATATTTGTCGGGAATAATATAACCCGCATCGGGGAATACCAGAAGCGTAGGCTCGTCTTCTTTTGCTACGGCTTCCAGCGCTGCATTGTATGCTTCGATGGAACCGGCATTACCCTCATCGTAATTGCCCGCGGATACGATATAACAGGGGCCACCGCCATTGGCAAAATAGAGTTGCATGGCATAAAAAAGCACATTCTTTGCGCGCTTTTTGGGATCGATAGATACGGTGATCACATCATTTTGTACGGAGACCGTCAGGCTTTTTTCCGGCTCAGCCATACCAAAAGCTATCTGGTACTCTACAAGAGAAGTAATACGCTGCGGTATGTTCTTTGCGCCTTTCTCTGTGAATCCGATAAATGCAGGGATCGCCGTCTCTACTTCGGCGACAGAGGGGGGTAGGGTAGAAATTTCTTCTACGTACACCCCTGGGGTTTTATACGTTGCCATTAAAGTTGTTTTTTATGTTAGTTAAAATCGTTGACTGCTGTTCTTTTTAATCTATAATTATTCTTCACTGGTCCGTCTTCTCCAGTTTGATATTTATCTCTTTAATTGCAGGGTATGTTTCCTGCGGCAGTGCCGGATCCACATCTACCAGTAACATTCTTACCTTATATATTACAGAAGGTAAATAGCCCGTACTTAATGATGCCCATATCTGGTTTTGTTGTTCAAAGCCGGGCGTATATAACTCCACTATCAGTTTGTCTAATACATCCGGTAAGGCGATCGTATTTTTTTCAGCTGGCTTGCGATGTTCAAACACATTGTTCACCTGGAAATACTCCACCACTTTTGAAATCAGCTTCAGGGCATCCTCATATTTCTTATTATAGGCACTAATGAGCATATACAGGTTGATCTTAAGGTCAGGCGGTCGTTTTATATACTGGCCTTTTTGCGAGATCATCACAGGCAACTGTGTCTTAAAAGCGCGCTCCTCTTCAATATTGATAAGCGATAGTGAATTCAGAAATGAAAAATTCTTATTGTTGTCGTTACTGGTCCATGGATTGGACAGCACCAGCACCGGTTCGGCAGCTGGTCTGCCACCTGCAATATGGGCGTCCAGTCGACTTCTTAAAAATTCAAGTGCATCATAAATCATGATAGGTCATTTAGTAATGAACGATCACTAATCAGAACAGGGCATAGGATACCTGTCGTTCTTCTCATGGTGGAAAATGAAGAGACAACATTAGCTACTAAAACAATCGGAGCGTTTCAGTGATTCAAAAACGAATCAGATAAAGGGAATTTTTTTTGGTGACTTGTGTCGGGGCTGCTTGCGAACTAAAAGTAATTAATAAATGGTAGCGGAATTCGAAGTGCCGGATTTTTTTTTGAAAAAAATTATGCACAATCCTAGTTTACACGACAATCTTGTTGCACAACTACCCATATAGATGATATTGTTTCCGCAAATGAAACGCAGCACTGTATTGCTGTTCATCTTTTCTTTCGTCATGAATTCAGTGTGTAATGCATTACCAGACTGGTTTATTGCCAGAGGAACGAACGATAAGTTGGGCAGGTCGTCCTGATAAAAAAAATGCGGACATATACCCGGTTTGTGGTATAGATTTTTCGAATCACTGCTCATGCCACTGCTTATGTTCTTGTGGCCTTTTTTTTTGCCTGCTACAAAATACGGTATTCGTAATGCCAGGTGACCTCCGTTTTCCAGGTACTTCATATTTGCCCTATTTAAATTGCTCAATGGATTTTGCATTTCAGTATGCCGTTTCAAACTTATGTTTATAAAAGGGGCTGAGTTTTATAAAATAGATAAACGACATTTTTAATAGACGAAGCGTATAAAATACAATGCGGGGTACTATCAAACCACAAACGCTTATTGTAAATGGGGCCCGGGATGTAAAATGCCGTATTTTAAGTAAGGAGCAGGAACGGTCCGGCCTGTATTGGCAGGCTTGCAAAGATGAATTGGGTTTTATACATTTATGGCGAAATACCTTTTAAAACCACAAAAAGATCAAATGAAAAACTGCGCACTCTGTTCAGCTGAAATGAAATTTTTAAATACCCCGATATTCAGCTCGGGAAAATTAAATGACGGCGGAGAACTATGCTCTAAGTGTTATAGTAAAGTGGGGGAAACTTCCCTGAAAAAATATTCCCTGGCCGATGTTCAGCATCTTTTAGAGAAAAAAGTAACAGACAAGGCTGATAAAAAGATACAGGCAGAAGAAAAAAGAGCAAACGATGAGCAGGAGAGGAAAATAAAAGAAGAACAAAAAATAGCAGTCGAAAACGAAAAAAAGATCCAGCGTGAGGAGAAAAAAGAGCAAAAAAAAGAAGAGTTCCAAAACCGTATGGATGAAATGAAGAAAGAAGACAATGAGAAAAAAACACGATTAGACGAAATAAAGGCAACCATTCAGCAACTCAAACTGGATAATGTCTCCAGCTTTTTTGGACGTAAGGAGATCAATGAATTGCCTAATATCCTATCCGCCCAGGAGCAGGTAGATAATATCATACAGGGAATATATAACGAGGGGCAGGGGATCCTGGTTTCTACGGACCGCCGGCTTATTTTTATTGACAAAGGATTACTCTACGGTATCAGGGTGGAGGATTTCCCGCTTAAGAATATAACTTCTATCCAGTACGAAACAGGGCTATTATTTGGCAAAGTAAAAATTCATACATCCGGTAATATTGCTACAATAGACCAGGTGGATAAGGCAACTGCCCGTAAGTTTGCTGAATTTGTGAGGGATAAACTCTCGCGGCCGGCGGAACAACCTGTGCAACAGGCTTCACAGCCGGATGTGCTGGCACAACTGGAAAAACTGGCACAGCTGAAAGAGAAGGGCATACTTTCCGCAGAGGAATTTGCAGAGCAAAAGCAAAAACTATTACAGAAGCTATAAGCATAACCATATTTTCTTTTCAGGAAAGCCGGACATGCTCCGGCTTTTTTACGCTTATTATCCTCTTAAGCCCGCCATCAGGGACTGGGCAATACGCTCGTTATCGGCTTTTTCAACCATCTCTTTTAATTGAAGCAGTTCGCGCAAAGACAGAACAAGTTCGAGACTGGGGTCTGGTGTATGGATAGTAATTTGTTTTTGATAAATATCTACAACAGCTGTATATTTTATTTCCAGGTAAAGTAAACATTTCAGGAAATTCACAAACTCATCTTCAAAAAAAGAAATTCGTATGATCTGGTAGCCCAGTTCGATCTTGCCGGTTTTCACCAACTGAATGACGTAGCCGATCTCAGGGTTATGAAAAAGTAGAATAGCATTGTTCATAGTCATCTTTTAAATACAGGATGAAAATAAAGGATACTCCCTATGGATATAGGGAGTAGATTGATACAACTGTTTGTCTAACAACTCAACTGCCTGGGTAAACCCCTGGGTTGATCAGTGAAGTAGCAAAATTGGTATAAGATGATCTATAACCTTGACGCAGAAAGGAAATCAATTTACGCAAAAAGGAAACTGACTTTTTTATGACAGTGAGAGCAATGGTGCCGTTATGATCTTTGATGAGTTCACTCAATGATCAATAGCTATTTGCCAGCGAGCTGTAACGCTTTTTTCATCTGTACATCTTTATTCTGTAACACTTCATCAATAGAAGCCTGTACAGGATAGTCGGGAATGATCCCCCTGTCAGGGTACCGGGTTTTTTTAACATCATTCACATATTTAAATTTGGGGATCGTTATGTTGATTGAAGTGTTGGGGAGTTTCTTATTTATTGTTTTTCCGGATGTGTTGCCGTAATATCCGCCACCGGTTTCTTCACCAATAAACAATCCCCTGTTATTACTTTTTGCAATGGCGCAAAATTCAGCAGTAGTGGAGAAGGACAGGCCATTGATCAGGAATAGTACACGGCCGGTAAAGTTGATTTTCCCTGGTTGTTGAATACCCATCAGTAGATTTTCTTCCGGGTTTATATCGCATGATGTACATCCTATCGAAGAATAGTAGCTGAAAGGCCTGGTAGTAAGATATTGATATAGTAGCGCGCCATATTCATCCCTGCCACCTCCATTCCCCCGGAGATCAATGATCAGTGTCCTGATCCTTTTACTGTTGATCTCGGTGAAACTTGTATCCAGGAAACGTTTTAATACATTCCTGCCTCCAAGCCGCCCTTCATCAAAGGTTTTAATAGTTAATAATGCGACTCGTTTTTCTGGATATTGCAGGTGTAAGTTTGGTGTATTGCTGGCAGGCTTTCCTGCCGTACATTCCCCTTCAGGTATTTTCATAGCGGCCAGTTCCATCGTTTGGATACTGTTATCAGTACTCCTGTAGTTAATAACAAACGATGCTTTTTTACCAAAGATCCAGCGATATAAAAAAGGGAAAGCACCATTATTTAGCACCTGTGTTTTTTTGCTGGTGATGGATCCATCCGAAGGTAAGTAGTGCATCAGTTCTTTTTTAATGTGTCCCATTTTTTGACCATCGATGGATAGTATTTCAGTTCCTGAAGGCAGTTCTTTTATATTACTACAAAGTATAAATGCCTTGTCGCCGATATAATATAGAAAAAAAGGGAACATTTTTTCATTGGCACTATACTGACTGACCAATAATCTGGTGATATCGGTACCCGTATGCCCGTCCTGGATCGAACTTATCAGGAATAGAATGCATTTTCCAAAATCAAGTTGCGTCATAGGACCTCTTATGCTTGCATAACAACTATCAAACAACCGGTCCACTGTTGCCCTGGTCTTGTAACGATACAGGCCTCCATGTTCTTTTTCTAATGCCTGTCTAAAGGAAATAAAATCATCTTTCAGAAGTTCTGCGGAAATCATCGTTGTTATCAGCAGGGGCGCCTGTACTGCCTTTGGAGCCGGAATGGTGGATATGCGTGTATAACAACTGTCTTTGCCACCGAGCAGTATAATAAAATCATAGGTTTTGCCGGGCAATGTGTTGAAAGAGATAGAATCGATATCAGTGTAGAAGGTGATTTGATTTTGTTTTGCCGGTTCCAGGGAGTAATAAATATCCGGTCTGGTTGCCGGAGATAAATTCCATTCAGCTTTTTGGTAAATTTCGCCATCCTTTATATCCGCTTTTGCTGAATTCGCTTTTATAACTGGCAGTACTTTTTGCGTAATAGCAGGTAGCTGTAACCCTAATGATAATGTAAAAAGGACAATAAAATTCCTGGCCCGGCATGGGGATGAAGAAAATAAATGCATAACTGTGGTGATTTAAATAAAGCTGAATTTTAGTTCACGGGCTATCAGGTAAGGCAAGCGACAGTATCGCAATTGATAAGTTGCGGCCATAATTTCCCTCGTTTCCCTGTTTAGTATTTTCTTGTACCCTATATTAGACCTGCATGGGCAAAAAATGTTGCAAAAAATAGAAAAATAGATACTGGCATATAAGAATAGCTGTAGGGACTGATCTTACTGCGGCTGAATCAGGGATGTCTTTACATTCTGATAATTAAATAGTTTTGATAAATTTACAGACTTAAAAAATGGGCAATATGATAAAAAGGGTTTATTTATTTGCAATAGCTTTTTTACTGGTGATGAACAGTTTTGCTCAGCGATCAGCCTTTCTTGATTCTTTGCTCGGCAAGAAAGGTTTTTTTTTATTGCGGGATACGATTCAGGCGCCGGAGTTTAACCTGTCTTCAAAAGACAGTCTTTATTATTACAGCTATATTGATAATTTTTTTAACAGGTCGGCAGCTTCCAATACCTGTATTGAAAAACTCATGGGATCCTATTCCCGCAAACTGAGTACTGATCAAAAGATCGCATTGTTAAAACTGAAAATCGATAATCATGTAAAGACTTATCAATATGCGATGGCACATAGAACTTCAATAGGGCTGTTGAATGAATACAGTACAGCATTGCCAAAAGACGATAAAGATGATATACGCAATACCGCGCTGATATGGAAAAGCCTGGCAGCGGTTCCTGCGCAACAGGCACAGATCGGCAAGACCACACAGATTCCCTTCAAACGGGATATTGCCGGTTTATTGACGGTACCTGTCAATAACGGTAGTGCCGGCGACCAGGATTTTGTCTTTGATACCGGGGCCAATATATCGGTGATAACAGAAACTAATGCGGTAAGGAATAAGCTTAAACTGCTAAATAGTTATTTTGCGGTTACCGCAATCACCGGGTTAAAGATAAAAGCCCGCTGTGGCATCGCCCCTTTGCTCAGGATAGGTGATATAACGTTGAACAATGTGGTATTCCTTGTATTCCCCGACAGCGCATTGAGCTTTGGCACCAAATATAAAATTGAAGGCATCATCGGTTTTCCTGTGATCGAACAATTGGGAGAGATCAGGATCAACAAAAAAGGATACATGGAAGTACCATTGGTCGCAAAAGAAGAGACCTTTGCCAACCTGGGACTTGATGAGCTGACACCTATAATACAATTACGTCACAGAAATGACCTTTTACCGTTTACATTTGATACGGGAGGGCAGCAAACTTTTTTAAACCTGGCTTTTTTTAAAAAGTATAAACAGGAAATTGAAACAAATGGCAAGGAAGAGTATTTGAATTATGGTGGTGCGGGTGGCACAGACTCTGTAAGAAGCTATGAAATAAAAGAAGTGCTGCTGCAGATTGCTGACAAGAACGTCAGATTGAATAACATCAGCACAAAAACAGTAGCTATATCTCCCAAAGAAGAAATTTATTATGGCAATCTCGGTCAGGATGCCATTAACCAGTTTGATGAGGTGATCATTAGTTTCAAATACATGTATGTTGCGCTAAAGAATATAAAGGATTAACATAATTCCGTTTTCTACATTAAATCAATGCCGTTTAGTCATGCCTGGGTTAATGGTTATAAGATATGTATAACTTAGTGAAACGTTCGTTCATCATCTATTAACTGGAAGCCATTTCAGGTTTTTTTATGGGATCATATCGTAGCCGCCTATTTTCACGCGATGAAATACGCCTTAGCTCAACCCTGTGCGAACAGCTAAGTTCTTCCTTCGCTCATTTTATCTATTAGCTCCTTTGAAATCCCTATGGATATACATGAACTACAAATCTATTTCGGAAACCTACTGATAAGACTGACCATGTAATGAAGAAATACTTTTGAGATAAGTTTTAGAGAGGATCCGTCAGTCTTCCCTGATTGATGCAGGCCGGGCAGCAGGCGCTTTGATTTCTTTTTTACCCAGCTTACAGGAGAATGATAACCAGTAATATTGATTCTGGTACCTGTTCTTAAGTGTTTGAGTAAAAAGCGATGAGTGCCATGTTTGTTTCATGTACTGATTGGAGGGAGGCAGAAAATTATCTATTCTTGCACTTATCGAAAATTTACCGCTTTTATTCTTTTTGGTTAAAATGACCGCATAGTATTTCCATATATCTCTTTTTCCCTGCAGGGTGATATCGGGTGTGCTCGCTGCACCCAGCATTTCTGCACTGAATGTTTTGACAGGTGTATAGGTGATCGTAGTATTCAGGTTGTACTGCCATCCTTTATTCGACTGTTGCAGGGATTTACTTTGTAAATGGCTATACCGGATATTTGCGGTAGATGATAAGGATAGTTTGGGATTACACTTCCAGTTGAAACTGATGGAAACACCTGTCTGCTTTCCGCGACCTATATTGCGATACGTGTTCCGGAAAATACCACCGGCACCCGGAAGCCTTACCTGCTCAATGCCATTATGTGTATCGTAAAAATAAAATGATGTGGCCAAAAATAATTTTTGAGCGTTCAACGTATAACCCATTTCATATCGGTGCGTGATCTCAGGCAGAAGAGCAGGATTACCAAATTGTATATTGAAGGAATCGATATAATTGATGATAGGATTAATTGTTCCCAGGTAGGGCCTGGTGATCCTTTTACCGTAACTCCATTTGAATGTATGTTTTTCCAGGAAGGTCCGGGAGATCAAAATGGAAGGGACAAGATTTTTATAATTGGGGATATGCAATGAAGTGTCTTTGAACATCGTATTCATAACTGTCTGCTCATAGCGACCGCCCGCCCGCACCTGCCAGTTTTTTAATCGAATGGAAAGATTGCTGTATAGGGCAGTTATGTTCCGGTGATAGCTGAATTCGTTTGAGCGATCTTTATCCTCACTGTATGGCCCGTCAGGAAATGCATATACTGCAAAACCTGCATTGTTCTCATATTTTCTGAACATCGCTTTAATACCTGCATCCCAGCTGATCTTGCTGCTGATCTCCTGCACATAATCCCCCTGCAGAGCAAGCTCTGTGTTTACCATGTCATTGCGATAGTTCTCTTTGTAATCAGAGCGACCCTGGCGTAACTGGTCTAACTGGTATTCATCAAATCCCAATTGGGAAAAATAGACGGCCAGCAGGTTGTATTGTCTTTTACGGTTATGCGATCTCAGATCATAACCGATATTAAATGTCTGCAGGTTATTGCCGGAAGCCTGGTCGGTATTACGGGTAAAAGTGTTTGTTGCCGTATTGTGCTGCTGAAAACTGGTAATCGTATTGCGAATGGTATAGTCTCTGTTGAAACGGGCACGATACCCGGCACTGATGGTCTGCAGGTCGTTGAAGATGTACATAAGATTAGTACCGGCGTATACAATCTTTCCATTATTCCTCCATTCACTTTGTTGAGTCAACATGTTCTCATTAGTGCCTGAATAGGCTGTTCTGTACAAGTCAGATCCATTCAGGTTTTTGTAGAGTGAGCCGCCCGCATCTACATTAAAGATCCAGTTGCCCTGTCGTATATTCAATGCGGGAGTAAAGTTCTGGTTGCGGTTGCCAATCATGCTTCTCAATGTTCCATTCACCGCATTGAAACGGCTTTTGCGGGTAATGATATTGATCACTCCGTCTGTGCCTTCTGCGTCATATTTTGCAGAAGGATAAAGGATCACTTCCACCCGAACAATATCCTCTGCAGCAACCTGTTTTAATGCATCCGCTACAGAACCTGCGTAAATGACCGAGGGTTTATCGTCGATAAAAACTTTGATATTGGAGCTTCCTTTGAGCGTAGGACTGCCATCCTGGTTGACAGTAAGCATAGGAATTTTTCGCAAAAGATCAGCCGCTGAACTGCCCGCCGCTATAATATCATTTTCCGCATTATAGGTAAATCCATCAATGGCAGCAACAATAAGAGGCTTCCTCGAGATCACGGTCACTGTAGAAAGTACTCCATGCTCCTGTGGCAGTAAATGGATGCCGGCATCAATGTCTTTATCGCCAGTGAATATTACTATTGCTGAACTGATCGTTTTATAACCAATAGCAGTAAAAACCAATACATAATCACCCGCAGGAATATTTGATAACAGAAAATTGCCCGTACTGTCTGTAGCAATTTTTTTTATCGTTGCGCCTTCCGTGCTAACGAGAGAAACTGTTGCAAAGGCTACGGGCTGTATCGTAAGCGAATCGATAACCTTCCCCTTCAGGCTGTTCGGTGACTGCGCTGCTCCCTTCAGCGCGGATACTAATATAATAATGATAAAGAAAACCGGTTTCATATTCATACCAAATGAAACCAGAATTACCGTTTTCTTCAAATCTGCTTGACCTGCGGCTGCGAATACCTGACCAACTGTAAAAATTCAAAATTAAAAAGTCAAAATTCAAAAAACACATTCCGAATGTCAGGGTCTGTTTTTTTTAATTTTGACTTTTTAATTGAGATAACTATTCTTTAATGACCTTCTGTTGTTGCAGGATATCCTGATTACGGTAACTGACAATATACATTCCTCCAGGCAATTCACTCATATCTATCCGCATCATGCTACCGGTGGTGACAAATTGTTTTGCCAGTTTGCCATCAATTGTCAGCACCTGGATCGTTCCCTTCGCTTTTAATCCGTTTACTACCATGAATTGTTGTACCGGATTGGGATACACCTGCATGACCATCCTTGCATCAAAACTCAGTTTACGGACGTCTGAGTAGGTGAACCGGCCATCCATAAAAGTATTTTTCAGGGTCACATGAACCTATCCCCTAAAAGCAGGAGATTTCTAAAAAAAAGAATGAGGTTCAGCGGAACCTATAAGGTACCCCTATCAATTTCAAGGGAAAAACACTGAAAAAAGCCTGTGTAAAACCAGGATAACCCGAGGATGCCAATTCAAGGAAAGAGGAAAATTTAAAATAAACTACACTTGTAGTTGTTTAATTACAATATTAGTTTTATGTTTATAGTATGAAACGACTTAGCGAAAAAGAAGAAGCTATCATGAAGATCGTCTGGAGGCTGGGGAAAGCTTTTGCCAAAGAGGTAAGGGAAGAACTGCCGGAGCCAAAACCGCATATCAATACGGTGGCGACGATGATGCAACGGCTTGCGGCCAAAGAATTTCTTGTTTATGAAGATTTTGGGGCCACCTACCGTTATGCACCTGCCATCTCACAAAAACAGTATAACAATAAAGTGGTAAAACCTTTACTAAAAGGGTTGTTTGGCAATTCGATCAAAAACGCTGTGGTATTTTTTGCGGAGCAGGAAGATATATCGCTAAAGGAACTGAAAGAAATTATCAAAATGATTGAGGACAAGAAAAAGTAAACTGGTATGGAGCTATTCATTATCTATCTTTTAAAGGTCAATATTGTACTGGCTATATTATACAGTAGTTACTGGGTCTTGTTCAGAAAGGAAAAGTTTTTTGTAGCCAACCGGTTCATACTGCTTGCCTGCCTCGTCTGCTCCTTGCTTTTACCATTGGTTTCCATAGAGGGAGAGATGCTTCAACAACTGGAACAGGATATTGCAGCCGCCAACCCATTGACCCATATTTATAATTCCATCAGCGATGCACCTGTTAGCACACCGCAACCAATAACCGGCCGGGATAATACGAACAATGCTGACAGGTTTTTCTGGATACGGGTAGGGGCCGGGACCTATTTATTAATAACAATGTTATTGCTGGCTGCATTCGTTCGCCGGTTATGGCTTCTCTATCAGTTTTTTAAAACGCATGAGAAAATCAAAGAAGGGGGAGTGACCTACCTGTTTCATCACAGGATCATTCCACCCTTTTCTTTTTTTCACCGGCTTGTTATAAACAAAACAGATTTCAGCAAGGACGAATATGCACAGGTAGTGGCGCATGAAAAAGTACATATCCGGCAATGGCATACGTTGGACATGCTTATGTCGGAATTGATGGTTATTGTTTGTTGGATAAATCCATTGGCATACCGGTTGAGAAATGCTATTAAACTAAACCTGGAATATATAGCAGATGACACAGTATTAAATACCGGGGTCGATAAAAAGGATTACCAGCTAAATATACTTAGCAGGTGCTTAGCCCCGGGGCGCTATGCGCTGACCAATCTATTTTCTTCTTCAAAAATTAAACTTCGTATTAAAATGATGAACACAAAAAACAACAACAAACAACATTGGTTTAAATACCTTTTTTTAATACCGCTTGGCCTTGCCTGTTATTTTATTATCAATCCATTGAGCGCCCAGCAGCAACAAGGTGTTAAGGCAGCGGTGATTGACCACTCTCCACACCCATTTAAAAAGATCTATGTTGTTATAAAAGCCGACACAGGTGAAGACGCATTGTGGTCTATCCAGGACAGGTTGAAGAAAAGGGGCATCAACTTCAATATCACCAATACTAAGTTCGATGGGGATCTGCTTACTGCAATCGATGTTGAAGTGAATGTACCGGGTATTTACAAAGATGCCGTAAGCAGTGATAATGCCGGCAAACCTTTATTGAAGCCTGTTTTTTTTTACTATGAACCTGGAACGGGTTTTCAGCTTGGCAAGGGAAGTATACCGGGTGATGTGTCAGGTAGCGGGTCAAAATTCCTGAAGAATAATCTCAATGGGATCCTTATTTATTTCGCAGGTGGCCAGGAAATGGAAGGCTCTTGTAAATGGGATTGAGTTTTCGGATCATAAGCGGGAAACATTTTTTGGTTTTCTCCCAGGGTTTATTATGTTTGACTGTCAGACCTCGTTAGTAGTCATTCAACGATAATAATAAACCTGCTATGAAATTTTTATTCCTCGTGTTGACAATAAGCATCTCGTTTACATGCATGGGCCAGATTGACAGCTCCTTTATCGCCCGGGCAAAATACCTGGATACTGCGGATTTATTGAAGCTGGATACGACGGCCGTTCCCAATGATTCGTTTACAAAAAAGATCAAAAAGATGCGTGCCATGCGAAAGGGTATCAGCTTTGAAATAGTACTACAGCTAAAACTCAGGGAAGAGCAGGAAAAAGACAAAACTCATTCAAAGGAGTTTTACGAAGCGCTTTCAAAAGAATTGACCAGTGGCAGGATAAATACACTAATAGAGAATAGCCTGGTGAATTTGTATCGTAGAAGCTTTACGGAGAAAGAAATGAAACAGTTGATCAGATTTTATAAAACTCCTGCTGGTAAAAAAATGAATAGCGAGTTTATCCTGTTGCTTGCCGAGTCGGTAAAAGTGGGTGAACAGTTGTTAAAGATGGCTGTAAAAAAGATAGAGCAGGAGCAAGTGAAGTAAGTCATAAAGATTTTGTTATTGCGCGAAAATCCTCCAGTAAAAATTTCAATAAATTATTAGTTTAAGCTTTTGTTAATTAACCGGAATGTTCTGCTTACCTGTTATAATTTTTTCAGTATAAGACAAGAGGATGGCGCAAGCCAGGTGTTCTCAGTCTGAGGTTAAAATTGTAAGGGGCCTGCTTCGTACCTGCTTTGTACCTGGCTCGTGACTTGTTCGGGACTTGTTCGCTTCCGCCAGGGTATTTGCAAGCAAATCCCGAGCAGTTCCCGAACAAGCCACGAACCAGGTATTGCCCGGGTATTACTGCGCTCTGTTCAGAGCGTGGTAATCAATCTATTATTATTAGTACAATAATTTTTTGTCGGGTTATACATATCCCGAAAAAAACTGCCCCCCAGGCGCTACTATAAAAAGAAAAAGAAGAAAGAGGCAATCCATTTTTCCGAATTTTTTTTTCATTATGTCATGTTTAGTCACCCTGCGATAGTAAACAGGTGCCAAATGCCCAAAACACGGGCATACCATTTGTATTTCTGCTGTAGAGTCAATTATTTATCATTAAACTATCAAACATGGCAAACACTAAAACAGAACCAATGAAAAAGAAGAAGGACACGCTTGCCAAAAACGGCGCGGGTCAGGGTAACTCACAACTGGAGAAATATTTTACCGATTCACTTAAGGACATCTACTGGGCTGAAAAACACCTGACCAAAGCACTACCCAAAATGCGTAAAGCGGCCACTACAAATGAACTCAGGTCGGCGATTGAAGAGCATCTTACGCAAACACAGGAACATGTTGCAAGGCTGGAACAGGTGTTTGAGCTGCTGGGCAAAAAGCCACAGGCCAAAAAATGTGACGCGATGGAAGGCCTGATCAAAGAAGGGGAATCGATCGTTGAAGAAACCCAGGACGGCAGTATGACAAGAGATGTAGGCATCATCATGGCCGCCCAGAAAGTAGAGCATTATGAGATAGCTACTTATGGCGGATTGGTTCAATTAGCGAAGACGCTGGGAATGGATGAGGCTGCGGAAATATTTGCACAAACCCTGGAAGAAGAAAAACAAACCGACCAGGGATTAAGTGAAATAGCCGAGAATAGCATTAATTGGGAAGCAGAGCAGGAAGACGAAGGCAAGGAAGAAGAATAAAAGCACATTTCTCAATAAAAGGCTGTTTATGAATAAAATCCCCGGAATTTATTTATAACGGCCTTTTTTCTTAAACTACTAACCATGGACACTTCAGCAATACCAGGAAAAAAACTAAAAGTAGCCCGCATTTTTAACAGGATATCCTGTTACATAACCCATAAGGCAGGTAGCCCGGTTGTATCCGTAGCCGCCTTTCTACTGATCATCCTCTGGGCCCTTAGCGGTCCGTTCTTTCATTATTCCAATACCTGGCAACTCGTGATCAATACCGGAACGACCATTATAACCTTCCTGATGGTGTTTATTATACAACAGTCGCAGAACAAAGACACGGCAGCGCTTCACCTGAAACTGAATGAATTGATTGCCAGCAGTGAAAAAGCGAGTAATCGCCTGGTAGATATAGAAGACCTGACGGAGGAAGAACTGATAGTATTAAAAAAA